>CAZKTX010000084.1:0-10647 GCA_964555805.1 uncultured Rikenellaceae bacterium | reverse complement strand
AAAATCAGATGCTTGAGGATAGTGACCCGAATAAGTTCATTGCTAAAATGGGTGGAGATGCTATTTACGATTTGCTTAGTCGGCTTGATTTGGATACTTTATCCTACGAGTTACGCGATCGTGCTAGTACCGATACTTCGCAACAACGTAAAACCGAAGCGTTGAAACGTTTGCAGATCGTGGAATCTTTCCGGGCGTCGAAACAACGCAACAAACCGGAGTGGATGGTTGTGAAAGTCGTACCGGTTATTCCACCCGAATTGCGTCCACTGGTACCATTGGATGGTGGCCGCTTTGCAACATCAGACTTGAACGATTTGTATCGTCGCGTTATCATTCGCAACAATCGCTTAAAGCGACTACTTGAAATTAAGGCTCCCGAGGTTATTCTCCGCAATGAAAAACGTATGCTTCAAGAAGCTGTTGATTCATTGTTTGATAATTCCCGCAAATCGAGCGCTGTAAAAACAGACGCGAATCGTCCTCTAAAATCACTTTCAGATAGTTTGAAAGGTAAACAAGGACGTTTCCGTCAAAATTTGCTTGGTAAGCGCGTGGATTATTCCGCACGGTCGGTAATCGTTGTAGGCCCGGAATTGAAAATGCACGAATGTGGACTGCCTAAAGATATGGCTGCCGAGCTGTTCAAACCATTTGTTATCCGTAAATTGATGGAGCGTGGTATTGTGAAGACAGTGAAATCAGCCAAGAAAATTATTGACAGAAAAGATCCTGTAATCTGGGATATTCTCGAATATGTAATGAAAGGACATCCGGTTTTACTTAACCGTGCCCCGACGCTCCATAGACTTGGTATTCAGTCGTTTCAACCAAAAATGATTGAAGGAAAAGCGATTTCAGTTGCACCCACTTTCTTGTACTGCTTTTAATGCCGACTTTGACGGCGACCAGATGGCGGTTCACTTGCCACTTGGCAATGCAGCTGTACTTGAAGCGCAATTGTTGATGCTTGCTTCTCACAATATTCTCAATCCGGCGAATGGTGCGCCTATCACAGTGCCTTCGCAAGACATGGTTCTCGGTCTATATTATATCACCAAACCACGTGCCGGAGCAAAAGGAGAAGGCTTGATTTTCTATTCGCCCGAAGAAGCGGAAATTGCTTACAATGAAAAGCAAGTTGACCTCCATGCAATTATCAAAGTGCGCTACAATGAAATGAATGCGAACGGAGAATATAGTTTGAATATGATTGAAACCACAGTGGGTCGAATTTTGTTTAACAAACATGTACCTGCCGAAATGGGATATATCAATGAACTGCTTTCCAAAAAATCCTTACGTGATATTATCGGACGCGTTATTGAAACATGCGGTGTTGCCCGTACAGCTCAATTCCTTGATGATATCAAAGATTTGGGTTATTATATGGCATTCCGTGGCGGGCTATCATTTAACTTAAGTGATGTAATCATACCGGTTGAAAAGGAAGTGCTTGTAAAAGAAGGAAATCAGGAGGTGGAAGAGATTATGAATAACTATAATATGGGATTCATCACACCTCGCGAACGTTATAATCAGATAATTGATACGTGGACACACGTCAACACCAAATTGTCGAATGTATTAATTAAACAATTGGCCGAAGACCGTCAGGGATTCAACTCCATGTATATGATGCTTGATTCTGGTGCTCGTGGTTCTAAAGAACAGATTCGTCAGTTGGCCGGTATGCGTGGTTTGATGGCAAAACCTCAAAAATCGGGTTCTGAAGGTGGTCAGATTATTGAAAATCCAATCTTGTCGAACTTCAAGGAAGGACTTTCGGTGCTCGAATACTTTATATCAACTCACGGTGCACGTAAAGGTTTGGCGGATACTGCTTTGAAAACAGCAGATGCCGGTTATCTAACCCGTCGTTTGGTGGATGTGTCGCAAGACGTTATTATCACCGAAGAAGATTGCGGTACGCTTCGTGGCTTGGTTGCGACAGAGGTGAAAAATAATGAAGATGTCATATCTTCACTATACGAACGTATTTTAGGACGTGTTTCGGTGCACGACGTATTCCACCCGCTTACTGGCGAAATGATTGTGGAATCCGGCGAACAAATTACAGAATCAATCGCTAAAAACATTGAAAATTCACCTATTGAACGCGTTGAAGTTCGCTCGGTGCTTACTTGCGAATCAACAAAAGGTGTGTGCGCGAAATGTTACGGACGTAACCTCGCTACGGGTCGAATGGTTCACAATGGTGAAGCGGTAGGTGTTATTGCTGCTCAGTCAATTGGTGAACCGGGAACTCAGTTGACGCTTCGTACGTTCCACGTCGGGGGTATCGCGTCAAATATCGCCTCAGAATCCAGCATTGTATTGAAGTATGCCGGTCGTGTTGAATTTGATGAGCTTCGAACTGTCGATGCGAAAGATGAGGATGGTAAAGAGTATCAGGTAGTAGTAAGTCGTTTGACTGAAATGCGCGTAATTGATACCAATACCGGAATCACGCTGACCACACAGAACGTTCCTTATGGTTCAAAATTATTTGTGAAAAATGGATACCTCGGCAAGAAAAGTGATTTAATTTGTAGCTGGGACCCATTCAACGCGGTAATTATTGCTGAAACTGAAGGTAAAATCGAATTTGAAGATGTTATTGAGAACGTTACTTTTAAAACGGAGGTAGATGACGCTACGGGTCTTCGTGAAAAGATTATTATTGAAACCAAGGATAAGACTAAAATTCCAAGTGCTAACATTCTCGATAGTAAGGGAGAAGTACTTCGCACGTATAACCTGCCGGTAGGCGCACACCTTGTAATGGAGGATGAAGCCGATATTAAAGCCGGTCAAATGCTTGTGAAAATTCCACGCGCGGTAGGGAAAGCGGGTGATATCACCGGTGGTTTGCCACGTGTAACCGAATTGTTCGAAGCGCGTAATCCTTCTAATCCTGCTGTTGTAACAGAAATTGACGGAGAGGTAAACTTTGGTAAAATAAAACGCGGTAATCGCGAAATTGCGGTTACTTCCAAAGCAGGAGATGTTAAGAAATATCTGATTCCGCTTTCAAAGCAGATTCTTGTTCAAGAAAATGACTTTGTTCGCGCAGGTACTCCACTTTCTGACGGAGCAATCACTCCTTCGGATATTTTGGCTATCAAAGGTCCTACAGCTGTTCAAGATTATATTGTGAATGAGGTTCAAGATGTTTATCGCTTGCAAGGTGTGAAAATCAACGACAAGCATTTCGAGGTCATTGTGCGCCAAATGATGCGTAAAGTAGAAATTGAAGATCAGGGCGATACCCGTTTCCTTGAAAAACAGATTGTTGATAAACATGAATTTATGGAAGAAAACGATCGTGTTTGGGGTAAAAAGGTAATTATCGATGCCGGGGATTCTGAGACGCTTAGACCCGGGCAAATTATTACAGCTCGTAAACTTCGTGATGAAAACAGTATGCTGAAACGTAGAGACCTTCGTACGGTTGAAACACGCGACGCGGTGCCTGCTACTTCAAACCAAGTGCTTCAAGGAATTACTCGCGCTGCGTTGCAGACTAAGAGCTTCATGTCGGCTGCTTCCTTCCAGGAAACAACCAAAGTGCTCAACGATGCTGCCATTAACGGAAAAGTGGACAGGCTCGAAGGATTGAAGGAAAACGTTATTTGCGGTCATCTTATCCCTGCCGGTACCGGACTACGCGATTATGAGAAAATAGTTGTTGGGTCGCGCGAAGAACACGAAAAACTGATGGATGCCCGAAGAAACGTAATAGATATTGAGCGTGGATCGGATGACGAGTGATAATTACAAACATACTTGTCTGAGGATAGCGTAAATGTAATTATAGTTAGCACAGATTAAATAAGAGACAAAGGCGATTTCTGAAAAGATTATGCCTTTGTCTTTTTTTATAGGATAAAACTTGTCCGATTCAAAATAAAAATGTATTTTAGTGGTGTGAATTTTAAAATACTAATTTACTGATAGCTAATCTTATGAACGAAAATAATTATTGCGTAATCATGGCAGGAGGTGTTGGCGCGCGCTTCTGGCCTTTTAGCAGAGAAAAACGCCCCAAACAATTCCTTGATTTTTTTGGAACAGGACGTTCATTAATTCAAATGACTTTCGATCGCTTCAAAAAGGTGGTGCCGATAAGCAATATCCTCATTGTGAGCAATGTAATGTACAAAGATTTGATTTTGGAACAATTGCCCGAATTGAAAGAACACCAAGTTCTGCTTGAACCGGCACGTAGAAATACGGCGCCTTGTGTTGCGTATGCCATACATCGCATCAAAGCGATAACCGAAAAGGCAAATATTATTGTAGCGCCATCGGACCATTTGATTTTGAAAGAGGAACGATTTATTGAAACAATTCGTGAAGGATTGGATTATGTGGAGAAAAATGATTGCCTGCTTACCTTGGGGATAAAACCAAGTCGTCCCGAAACCGGATATGGTTATATTCAGGTTGGTGAGGGGACTACAAATCCACGTGAAGTGAAAACATTTACAGAAAAACCGAATGCTGAGCTGGCACAAGTTTTTTTTGAAACCGGTGAGTTTTTCTGGAATTCAGGTATTTTTCTATGGAACTTACAAACCATCGATAACGCCTTTTCTGTGTATTTGCCGGAGGTGGCTACAAGGTTTGAACTGGGGTCAGGGCTTTATAATACGGATAAAGAGCAGGCTTTCATCGATGAAATGTATCCAACTTGCCCCAGCATTTCCATTGACTATGGCGTGATGGAAAAAGCTGAAAAAGTGAGTGTGTTCTGCACTGAATTTGGATGGTCGGATTTAGGTACTTGGGGGTCGCTCTACGAACTTTCTGAGAAAGATGAATCGAACAATGCTTCATTGATTTGTGATTCTATTTTTTATAATAGTAAAGATAATATTGTTACATTACCGGAAGGAAGGTTGGCGGTGGTGCATGATTTGGAAGGATACATTATTGCCGAATCTGACAACGTATTGCTTATTTGCAAACGAAATGAGGAGGAACGAATCCGCCAGTTTGTAAATGATTCAAATTTTAAATACAAAGGTAAGTATTCGTAGAATTTTCTTATTCCTTTTGGACAAACACAAAATTTATTTTTTGGAGAATGTAAATTTAGCGCCATCGAGTCTTGGTAGTTCGATGGCGTTTTATGTATAAATTAACTTAGATTATTGAATTAAAAATGTCAGATGTTATAAATCTATTACCCGATTCGGTCGCAAATCAGATTGCCGCAGGAGAAGTTATTCAGCGCCCCGCATCGGTGGTAAAAGAGTTAGTCGAAAATTCGATTGATGCTGGAGCTACGCGCATACAAGTGGTGATAAAAGATGGTGGTAATACATTGATTCAGATAATTGATGATGGAGTAGGGATGAGTGAAACGGATGCGCGCATGTGTTTTGAGCGTCACGCGACATCTAAAATTCGGAATGCCGAAGACCTCTTTACGCTGCATACCAAAGGTTTCAGAGGTGAAGCGCTTGCGTCAATCGCGGCAGTAGCACAAGTGGAGCTGAGAACCAGGCGTGAAGAAGATGAATTGGGAACCTATATCGAAATTGCCGGTACACGAGTTTTTAAACAAAAAAGCGAACAAACAGCGAAAGGAACAAACATAGCAGTAAAGAATCTTTTTTTTAACGTGCCGGCACGTCGTCGATTCCTTAAAGCGCAATCTACGGAAATGACTCATATTCGGAATGAATTTTTCCGAATTGTGTTAGTGAATCCTACTGTTTCTTTTTCGCTTTATGACGATACGACTGAGTTGTTTAACTTGTCTTCTTCGTCGTTGAAAGCACGTATTGAGCAAGTATATGGTCGGAAAATTGATCAACAACTCCTACCTGTGGAGGCAAATACCGAACTGATTTCGATTAAAGGATTTGTAGGACGCCCAGAGTATGCCCAAAAATCGTCAAATCAATTTTTCTTTGTCAATAACCGCTATATGCGCCATCCTTATTTTCATAAGGCAGTGATGGTGGCTTACGAAAAACTTATCAAACCAAACGAAAGCCCCAATTATTTTATCTATTTAACCATCGACCCAAGCACAATTGATGTAAATGTGCATCCGCAGAAGACCGAAATCAAGTTTGAAAACGAGCAGGTAATTTGGTCTATTTTGTTAGCAGCTATCAAAGAAACATTAGGGAAATTTCAGGTTGTAGCTTCACTTGATTTTGATTTGGAAGGTTCACCCGAAATCCCGGTGCTCGATTCGCGCACCACAATTGTGCCACCTGCAGTAAATTTTAATCCAAATTACAATCCCTTTAGCGCTTCCGGTTCGGGTAGCTCGTCAAAAAGGATGGATTACGACTGGGAGAAACTTTATGCGGGCTTCAATGACGCGCCCGCAAATGACAAGTCGCCTATAGTACCAGTTTCGGATGAAAAAGAATTTGAATTTTCAAACTCTGAACAACCTCAGCCTCAGCAGCAGTTTGAATATGCGGAAAGCGAATACTCATTTTTTCAGTTAAAAAATCGTTATCTGCTTACAGGAGCAAAGTCCGGGTTGATGATAGTGGACCAACATCGTGCTCATTTCAGGGTTTTGTATGACAGAATGATGTTGATAATGCAAAATCAGAAAGGAATTTCACAACAAGTACTTTTCCCTGAGATATTGGAGTTGGATGCCAATCGTTTTGAAGTGTTGGGGCGTATTCTCCCGGAATTGAATTGGGTAGGGTTTGACCTTGAACTTTTTGGGCGTAACGCCTACGCCATCAATGGAGTGCCGGCCGAAATAAATGCCGGTTCAACAATCCCTTTGCTCGAAGAGCTGATAGCCGATGTGGCAGAAACGGGAACAACTGTGAAAGAAAAGGTTCAGGATAAAATAGCGACTGTACTCGCGCGAAAAACAGCTATTCAGTATGGACAATTACTTAGTGATAAGGAAATGTCAAATTTGTTTGACGAACTATTCAGCTGTCAGAATCATCAGTACGATCCGCTCGGCAGAGTCATAGTGAGTATGTTGAAGAGTGATGAAATTGAACGGAAATTTATGAGTTGAGGGAGTTTCATGTTAATTGTTCTTTCTTGATGATGAACAATAAATAACTTTCTTAACTCTCTAAAAATTATTTTGTTACTTTTCCCGGGAAAATTTCTCCCTGAATATATCATCATCAAAGCATGGTTTTTTTTCTGATATTATTTTGTGATACCGTAAAAAATGTGTATCTTTGTACTCGATAATTAGTAATGGTACTTTGGCCGAGTGGTTAGGCACCGGTCTGCAAAACCGTTTACGGCGGTTCGAATCCGCCAAGTACCTCGTTTTTTTTACAAAAAAAAGGATGCCCAACAACAATTGGTCATCCTTTTTTGTTTAAGTAATTCTTTCGTTGGCGCAAAATAAGAAATGCGCACGCAGTTTGATACATAAGTTTCAATCATTATCTAACTCAACCGATTGCATGGTTTGGGTTTAATGGAATGATGCCTCATTCTTTTTGAGAAATGAATAAAAAGAAACATTGGAGCAGAAAATAAGTCAGTGAACTGAAATCTGATGTCTATATGGTTGATTGACAAACTGTTTTGTATTGATTTTGAATGGATAAAATGTTATTTTTGTAGTTAAATATAATAAATTAGATATATGGATAAAACCTGGTTATATGCGTTGCTCAGTACGTTGGTAGTGAGTTTTATATCGTTGATTGGTGTGAGTATATTTGCACTAAACCACAATCGACTGAAAAAGATATTGATCTTGTTAGTGTCTTTCTCGGTAGGAGCCATGCTTGGCAACGCATTCTTTCATCTTATTCCCGAATCTTATTTTCATATCCCTTCGGCTAAAACCACCTCGTGGTTGATTTTGTCCGGATTCATGTTGTTTTTTCTGATCGAGCAATTTTTGCACATACATCCACGTAACGATCAAACAGAAAATATTCAGGTGAAACCTTATGGATATCTTAGTCTTTATGCCGATGGTATTCACAATTTTATCGACGGTATCCTGATAGGGGCGGCATGGCTTTTTAGCCCCGAAGTAGGTTTTGCAACAACTGTGAGTGTTATTTTTCATGAAATACCGCAAGAAGTAAGTGATTTTGGTATTCTGATAAAAGCCGGATTCTCAAAAAAGAAAGCTTTGCTATACAATTTCATTGTGGCTACAACTGCAATTCTGGGTACAGTGATCGCCTTGTGGTTTGGACATGAGATTGAACATTTTTCTATCTATGCTTTGCCCGTCGCGGCAGGTGGTTTTGTCTATCTGGCAGCATCGAGTTTGTTACCCGAAATCATACGCAATACCAACAAACGAAACTGGATTTTGAATTTTGCAATAATAATTGCCGGTCTGGCGCTGATGTATTACTTTATGCTTCATGGTGGGCACGAACATTAGTTTCCTCCGAAAGCTTTTTCATTGAATCTTAAACAGAAGAGTTCGTAAGATTCACAAAATGTTATTCTTGTTTATTCGATATTATTTTATTGTTTAATGCTTTATCTAACTTTAGCGTAATGAAATCCAGAATTTTTGTCATTGTTCTTTGTTTGCCAGCTTTACTTTTTGGGCAGAAATTGAAATGGAATACCGAGTTTGATTTCTTCTTTGACAATACCGAGTTTGCCAAGTCAACGGTAACACGTGATCAGACTATGGCCGGAGCTACTTTAACTCAAGAACTTGGTTGGGAGTTTGATAAAAACCATCGCATATTTGGAGGTGTTGATGCTATGAAAAGTTTGGGAAGTCATGATTTTGTAACTGATATCCATCTGCTTGCGTATTATCAGCTTGAAAATGAAAATACTTTGTTCAAAGCAGGTGTGTTTCACCGTCATGGTCTCTTTGATGATTATTCCAATTTATTCTTTCAGGACTCCATAGACTATTTTAAGCATACGGTAGAAGGCTTGTATCTTAAAAAAGGCGACGATGAGAAGTATTTGAAGCTCTGGCTTGATTGGACAGGCTTGCAAAGTGAAACGGAACGCGAAAGTTTTTTTGTCGGCGCATCAGCTTTTAAGAAGTTCGGCTCTGTTTTTTATGCCGATTTTCAATCATATATGTTTCATTATGCCACTACGCGCCCTAATATGCCAAATATGAGTGTGTCCGACAACCTTCTTGGGCAACTTTCAGTCGGAATTAATTTTACCGGACAAAACAAACACGACTTTTTTCGATTTTCGGGTGGCTTGCTTGCCGGATATGAGCGCGACAGACTAAAAATGGATGATTATTATACACCATTAGGACTTGTGATTAAAGCCGACGCGCAATACAAAGCTTTTGGAACGGAGAATGTCGTTTATCTGGGCGAGAAAAGAATGTTGTTGTATCAAAGCTACGGTAATCAGCTTTATTGGGGAAATCCATTTTTAAGAGCCGGGAATTATTTTCAAAATAAAATATACTGGAATGTGATCGACACCAAGTATGTAACCGGAAAGTTGGCATCACGCGTTCATCTTTCGGAGGGAAATCTTCACTTTGAACAACTATTTACATTGAATGCGTCAATAAACAACGAAAAGTCAAAACCGAAACGACCAAATATATTCCAGCCTCCCTTTATCGAACGAGGAAGAACTTACGATGCCTTGTAATTTTTTTTTAATTTCTTACCAGCTTCCCCTCAAAAGAGGATAATTTCTGCACCGATAAACTCGTTTATACTTTAATCGGTCATGCTCATTATTATTTAATAAAAAGTATAAAAATCTGGCAATCAATGTAATGGTTGTATTCTGTCGATTAAAGGAATAGTTTTTTTTGAGAAATAATATAAAACATAGCATCGTCGGGATTTTCGGGGATAGCTTAGGCGGAGATAATTTTCCACTTTGTTGTCAGCCGCAAGTGTTATAGGCAAGTTCAATCAGCTACTCAATGAATCATTTGTCGATGCGGATTATTCCGAAAACACATTAAAGAAACTCGAACAGATAAGTTATTCCGATGATATGTAGCCGGTTTTGTGGCTAAACGATTAATGTTTACATGTTTAGTTTCACAACGTTATTGATGGCATTTTCCCTCTTCCTAACGCAGCGAAGGCGTAGCCGAAACGGAACTCGGAAGAGGGAATGACAAAAAAGTTGATTATTTTTGTTCTACGAAAATAAAAATAATATGCAACAAATTTATCATTCAAAAGCCAAGACAAATGTACACAATCGCGAGCAGATACAAAAATGTTTTTCGGATTCAAATGAAAAACTTGCTGTCCGATTTAATGCTTCTAATCAAACTGTTTCTAAATGGAGAAACCGGAATTTTCAGCAAGATGCTTCCTGTTGTCCAAAAAATATTGAATATGCCTTATCCGAGTTAGAAACTGCATTGGTAATAAGTATTCGGCGTAGCTCGTGGCTCCCGTTAGATGAAGTCTTTGAAACGCTTTTAGAACAAAATCAGGATGTTTCAAGAAGTTCGGTTTATCGTTGTTTAGTTAGGAATAACCTGAATAAAGTGCCACAAGAGCAGAAAGACAAGGCGAAAAAGTTTAAGGCTTACCAGCCTGGATATTTACATATTGACGTTACTTATTTGCCAAAATTTAAGGGTGAAAGCTCTTATTTGTTTGTTGCAATTGACAGAGCCACCAGAATATTATATTATCAAATTTATGACGATAAAACGGCAAAATCCACCGAGGACTTTTTTGA
>CAZKTX010000083.1:3892-10782 GCA_964555805.1 uncultured Rikenellaceae bacterium | reverse complement strand
CTCACGGCCTTTCCCCCCTGGGGGATCCCGATAGCTATCGGGAGGGAAAGGGGGTCAATTAGAGAAAAAGGAAACTTATTGATTATCAGAATATTAAATAAAATAATATCCGAATGAAGAAGGCAATCTTTTCACAAGTAGAACAGGCGTTTTTTGATGCCTCGGGCAGACACGACTATTCAACCGCGATTCCTTATATCGTGGTTCGCAATGTTCCCGACCTTGGTCTGCTGACTTCCCTGAGGTTTCTCGAATGGGTCGATGTAAATCCTGAAGGGGTGATCAGCCTGCCGACAGGAAAGACTCCCGAGTATTTCATCAAATGGACAACAAGGCTGCTCAATGGATGGGAGGACAAGGGAAACCGTGCCCTTATGGAAAAGTACGGACTGCTGCTTAAAAAGAAGCCGTCACTGAAGGGCCTCCGCTTTGTGCAGACAGAGGATTTCTATCCTATCGATCCTGAACAGCACAACAGCTATTATCATTATGTCACTAACTTCTATATAAAGGGATTTGATCTGGATCCGGCACGGGCACTCCTGATAAATGACAATGAAATAGAACTGGCTCATAACAAGCATTTCACAGAGGTGTTCCCGGATAACCGGATCGATCTCTCTCTGCGTAACAGGGAAGCCGGATCGAGACTTGAGAAGCTTCAGCAGGAATCCATATTCAGGATCGATAACTGGTGCACTTCATACGAGAACCGCATCAGGGATCTGGGCGGCATAGGCTTTTATCTGGGAGGAATGGGTCCCGACGGTTCAGTGGCTTCAAACACAAGGGGCAGCGATCATAATTCAACAACAAGGCTTACTGCTACAAATTTCGAGAACCAGGCTGCGTCTGCCGGCGACCTTGGCGGGATAGAGGTTTCCCGCACAAGGCTTGTAATAACGGTCGGTCTCGGAACAATAACCTATAATCCCGAAGGTGTAACAATCATCTTTGCAGCCGGAGAGGCAAAGGCTCCGGTCTTAAAGAATGCCCTTGAAAATCCTGTAGATAATCATTATCCTGCAACTGTTCTTTACCGGCAGGAAAAGGCCCGCTTTTATATAACCGAAGGAGCCGCGGTAAGGCTTCATGACAGCGTTGAAAAATACTTCATTGAGGGCGAATGGACATTTGCAAAGACTGAAAAAGCCATCTTTGATCTGTGTCAGAAAATCAACAAATACGCTCACAAGCTGGAACTGGCTGACCTGAAGAATGACCGTTATTGCAGTCTGATCCCTGACCTGGGAATGGAAAGGGTTCAGGAAGTGATAGATGCTACAAAGAAGAAGATAGAAAAGGGTCTGCTGAAGGAAAAGGACCAGACCTACCTCCATACCGGCCCACATCATGATGATATAATGCTTGGTATCTTCCCCTGCATAATCCCGCAATTGAGAGAGGCTTCAAACAGATTCCATTTCACTGTCTGCACTTCGGGTTTCACAGCCGTTACAAACGATATGCTGATGAACTTTATGCAGGAAACCCTGGCTCATGTTGAACAGGACAAGATAAACATGATCGGGTATCCCGATTTCTTCGAAACAGGATACATGTATAAATTCGACAAGGATGTCAGTCATTATCTCGACAAGATTGCGGCAAACGATGAAGACGGAAAGCTGAGGGGAGTCTGCCACAGGATCGTCAGGGTTATGGTCGATGTATACAAGCTCAAATCGAGAGAGGAACTTGTTGAACAGCTTGAAAAGAATATAGAATTGCTCAGATCAAGTTACGGAGGACAGAAGAATCCTCCCGATATACAGAAACTGAAGGGCATGCTGAGAGAGTTCGAGGAGGAACTTGTGTGGGCCCATTATGGTGTAAAGGTGAAAGATATTCAGCATCTGAGGCTTGGCTTCTACACTGGAGACATTTTCACACCTCAGCCAAATACAAAGCGTGACGTTGAACCTATACTTGAGATGTTCAGGAAGGTCAGACCGACTGTTGTCAGCATGGCCTACGACCCCGAGGGATCGGGGCCCGACACCCATTACAAGGTGCTGAAAGCGCTTGCCCAGGCACTGAGGATCTGGCGGGAAGAGGAGGATCTCTCAAACCTCAGGATTATAGGCTACAGGAACGTGTGGTTCAAATTCGCACCCGCTGAGGCAAATGTGTTTACCCCGGTTTCGCTGAACTCAATGGCTGTTCTCCAGAAGTCATTCAAGGATTGTTATATAAGCCAGATCAATGCCTCGTTTCCCAGCTACGAACTCGACGGCCCTTTCAGCGACCTTTCGCAGCAGATCTGGGTCGAGCAGTTCAAATGGGTGCAGCTTATCCTTGGAAAGGACTTTTTCTACGAGAACGACAGCCCGAAAATCCGTACAACTCACGGAATGATATTTCACAAGGAGATGATGCTTGATGAATTCCTTGTACACGCCAGTGAACTTGAAAAGAGCGTTGAGGGAGAAGTACGTTAAGATACTTGTCCGGGGCAGTCTCAGTAAAGGAAATATTTCGATGCCCTGGCTCTGCTTTCGCTTATCCTGCCGTTCCACAGACCCTTGATGGATTCAACACTGAATGTACGGGTGAATTCCTTCCTGATTTTGTCGGTACCGCATACATTGTCGAACATCTGAAGCCGCGATGGCTCGCACAGTGAGAACAGGCTTTTACCGGGACGAAGCTTGTGGACTTCCTGCAGAATATAAAATTGAATCAGTGACAGTGGTGCTGTCTTTTCATCAATTATATGTATCTGCACTCCATGCACCATCTTGCCCTGTGATACACTGTAATATGGCTTGTAATGAACAGGTCTGAACCTGATTCCGGGGAGATTGAGATTGTTCAGGTTTGATGCAAGTGAATCCGCATCAATCCACTCGGTTGCGAATGTCTGGAAAGGGGTTGTATAACCGACACCGATACTTGCAACATACAGTTCCCCGATTATCCCTGTTGCCGGGTACAGGAGGCAGGTGGACGCGTAGGGCACATGCGGCGACGATGGCACCCATGGAAGTCCTGTCTCGCTGAATCCCATGTCTCTCTTCCATCCTTCCATTTTAACAACTTTCAGATCGCATCTGACACCGTTGGCAAGCAGGCCTTCGCCGTTAAGAAAAGAGGCAAGTTCGCCTGTTGTCATACCATGCACATAAGGTATCGGATACTGGCTTACAAATGAAGTGAATCCGGGTTCAACAGGCGGACCCTCCATCCGGACTCCTCCAAGGGGATTGGGCCTGTCGAGCACAACAAACTGAATCCCGTTCTCTGCAGCGGCTTCCATTGCAAGTCCCAGGGTGCTTATGAAAGTGTATGACCTCGATCCGATATCCTGTATGTCGTACACAAGCACATCAATTCCTTCGAGCATGGCTTTCGTAGGTTTTCTTGTTGACCCGTAAAGGCTGTAAACCTTGAGTCCCGTAGCCGGATCAACTGATGACCCGATTATCTCACCGGCTGTATATTCGCCTCTCACCCCGTGTTCCGGACCATAGAGCGCAACGAGTTTGACGCCGGGAGCCCTGAACAGTATGTCAACGGCTGAACGAAGCTCATGATCGACACCCGTGGGATTTGTTATAAGACCGACTCTTTTTCCCTTTATCGCCTCAAAACCGCTCTCCCTGAGCACCTCAAGGCCGGTCGTGACTTTCCTGTTCTGGGCCTGGCAGGCGGAATTCAAAATAAATATCGCATGAAAGAGAGCAATTGTTACGAGTATCCGGTTTTTCATGAGTTGTGTATTCAGTTAAAGGGCAGACAATTTCCCTTATCTGGTTCAAATATCAGCAAAGATAATCACAGATTCTCTGCCTTATTTTTATTTTTATGCCTTTTTACCTGAACCGATATGAAAAAGACTTCTGGCAGGCTTGTTTCCCTTGATATCTTAAGAGGTATTACAATAGCATTCATGATCGTTGTCAACACTCCCGGAAGCTGGCAGCATGTTTATGCACCCCTGCGGCATTCGGAATGGCATGGATGCACTCCAACCGACATTGTGTTCCCCGTTTTTCTGTTCATAGTCGGCGTCTCAATGTGGTTCTCCTTTAAGAAATACGGGCATGGACTGAACTCCGGCTCCCTTCTCAGGATTGTACGGCGTACTGTTTCAATATTTGCACTCGGACTCTTCCTGAATATCTTTCCTGTATTTGACCGCGACTATTCGACCGTGAGGATAATGGGTGTATTGCAGCGGATCGCACTTGCCTACGGTCTGGGTGCGATAATATGCATGTCGGTAAACCGTGATTACCTGTGGGTTGTGACTGCAGTTCTTCTTCTTTCGTACTGGGCGCTTCTTGCATTTTTCGGAGGCGCCGACCCTTACAGTCTCGAAGGAAACCTGGTGCTCAGGATCGATAAGCTTGTGCTTGGCGAAAATCATCTCTACAGAGCTTTCGGAATTCCTTTCGATCCATTGGGTTTGTTGAGTACTATTCCTTCGGTTGGAACAGTCATAATAGGTTACTACACCGGGGAGATAATCGGGAAGGGACCTGCCTCTGCCAAAACAGTTTTTAAGATCCTGCTCATAGGCGCTGCCCTAACAGGTCTTGGACTGCTTTGGGGCAAACTGTTCCCGATAAATAAACCCCTATGGACAAGCTCTTATGTTCTTTATACAGCCGGTATAGCAATGATGGCTCTTTCGCTTGTTTACTGGCTGGCCGATGTGGCAAAACTACGGCTTTGGGGAAGCTTCTTCCTTGTGTTCGGTACAAACGCCCTGTTTTCATATTTCCTTGCAGGCATCTGGACAAAAATAATGCAACAGATTAAGATGGGAGACGGGGAAAATGCACTAAGCCTCTACTCATGGTTTTATGAAAAGATTTGCGTGCCGGTAGCCGGAAATCTGAACGGAAGCCTTATGTTTGCCATAATTCAGATGCTGCTCATTTGGGTTATTGCTTTATTTTTGTACAGGAAAAAGGTGATGATAAGGCTGTAGTGAAGAAGGAAGACCGCAAGACTGAACGACTGCACGACTGCACGACTGCACGACAAGAAACCTGAATACAATACCTATGGAGGATTTGGAAATAGTTAAAACAATTACACAAGGTTACAGAGATCTGTTCGGGAAAGGCGATATAGATGTGACTGCCCTGCCGCGATCTGGTTCCGACAGGAGATACTTCAGGATTGCCGGATCCGGCAAAAGCATTATAGGAGCGCATAATGCAAATCGTGAGGAAAATGAGGCTTTCATAGGGTTTACCGGTCATTTTAGAAGCAAGTCTCTGCCGGTCCCTGAGATATTCGGCTACTTCCCGGAGCGGTTTGTTTATTATCTTCAGGATCTGGGAGATGATAATTTATATACATGGCTTCATAAAAAACCAGTTATTGCACCTTTCGATCGGGAGACAATTGATCTGTACAGAAAGATACTCGACAAGCTTGTGCTTTTTCAGACAAGGGGAATAAGCGGATTAAACCTTGATCTGTGCTATCCCCACCGCAGCTTCGACCGTCAGTCGATGATGTGGGATATGAACTATTTCAAGTATATGCTTCTCAAACTTCTTGCAGCACCTTTCAACGAAAGGCGCCTCGAGCATGACTTCAACGCACTGGCCGACTACCTCCTCGAAACAGGGCAGGATTATTTTCTCTACCGCGATTTCCAGACAGCAAATGTGATGGTTGTCGAAGGTGAACCATGGTTCATCGATTACCAGGGAGGAAGAAAGGGTGCTCCGCAGTACGATGTCGCCTCCATGCTCTATGACGCCAAGATACCTATGTACGAATCAGACAGGGAATCGCTTCTTGCTTACTATATAGAAAATTTCTGCAGTATCTCAGGTGAAGATAAAAACAAATTCAGGGGTTACTATACCGGTTTCAGCATGATAAGGGTGATGCAGGCCCTGGGAGCCTTCGGATTCAGGGGATTGTATGAACAAAAGCCTACATTCACCGACAGTATTGTGCCGGGAGCAAGACTTCTCAACCAGATTACTCTCATGGCTGAACCGCATATCGATCTCCCTGAATTGTATTCGGCCGCAAGAGCCATTCCTGAAACTCAAATTTTCAGGAAGCTTGAGGAAGGCAACCATTTTTAAGACTGTACAATGAAAGCAATGATAATGTCAGCCGGAAAGGGAACCCGGCTGAGAGAAATAACACAGTCGATACCCAAGGTGCTGGTGGATATCAACGGGAAGAGTCTGCTTCAGCACGCTGTGGAATTCTGCAGCCATCATGGATTCGATGATATAATTGTAAATGTCCACTACATGGCTGATATTGTTGAGGATGAGGTCAGGCGTCTGAATGGCCTGGGCTTCAGAATTTCAGTGTCGGATGAAAGGGACCTGCTGCTCGAGAACGGAGGAGGACTGTACAAGGCAAAAGACTTCTTCGATAACAATCCCTTCCTTGTTTATAATGCCGATATTATTACCGATCTCGACCTTTCCTCCCTTTACAGGTATCATCTTGAAAAAAAGGCACTTGCCACGCTGGCAGTCCGTCATCGCCCCGGAAGCAGGTTTCTTCTGATCGATAAGGACGGGGTTCTCAGGGGCTGGAGAAATGTTGACACAGGAGAGGAAATACTAAAGACCGATCCCCGGACGGAACTTATTGAAATCGGTTTTTCTTCTGTTCAGATTATCGATCCTGAAATTTTCAGGTATATGAAGGAGGGAATCTACACTGTTGTCGACCTTTATCTCGAGCTGGCCGCGATAGGAAAGATACATACTCTCAGGAAAGATGACGGTTACTGGTTCAATGTAGGAACGCCCGAAGAGCTTGAAAAAGTCAGAACATTTCTTAGTAAAATCTAAAGTTTTCCCCGGACCTCGCACCCCGCACCCCGTACCGGTTTTATATCTTCCAGAACGACCTTGTGAATATTATGAAGAATGTATAGATTTCAAGCCTTC
>CAZKTX010000083.1:2544-3792 GCA_964555805.1 uncultured Rikenellaceae bacterium | reverse complement strand
ATCTTCCAGAACGACCTTGTGAATATTATGAAGAATGTATAGATTTCAAGCCTTCCGATTATCATTAAAAGGCTGCTGATCAGTTTGCTTGTTGCCGGAAGATGCAGGAAGTTGAAGAGCGGGCCTATCGATCCGAACCCTGGCCCGGCGTTTCCAAGTGATGTGGCTGAAGCGCTTGCCGCAGTGAGGGGATCAATGCCGGTGATCACCAATGCAAGGGAACCTGCCAGAAAAATAAAAATATAAATTAAAATAAATGAAATTGCCGAAAGATTGTTCTGTTCGGTTATTGATTTGTTATTCACCCTGATCTGATTAACCATACCGGGATGAACAAGTCGGGCAAATGAGCTGCGGATGTTCTTTAGAACAAGAAGATGTCTCACCATCTTGATACTACCTGTTGTCGAGCCGGTGCTCGCACCGGCAAATAAAAGCAGGAATAGTATTATCATACCGGCAGATGGCCATTGCAGGTAGTCGGCCGATACAAACCCGGTAGTGGTTATAAAGGCAATTACCTGAAAAAACCCTTCCCGGAATGCAGGTTCAAGCGATAAGGTTGTATTGGCCAGGAGAATACATGAAACAAGAGTACCGAAAAACAGAGTGGTGGCAATGTAAAACCAAAGCTCGTCGTTGTACTTTACCTTCCGGAAGTTGAGTTTCACAATGTAATAATATATAACAAAGCTTACTCCTGACAGGAACATGAATATTGTGATAATGTATTGGGAATAAGCCGAGTATTCAATCATGCTGGAGTTTTTTGTTGAAAACCCTCCTGTGGCTACAGTCGAGAATGTGTGGCAGATACTTTCGAACAGGTTCATCTCTCCGGCAACAAGCAAGAGTGTCTGGATCACTGTAAGTCCGATGTAGACATAAAAAAGTCGTAAAACAACCGATTTGGTCCTGGGATGGATCTTTTCCTTGAGTGATGACTCGAGCGGCATAAGCTGATTTGCAGTCATGCCAAGCGCTGGCATTATTATTATTACGAACAATATTATCCCCAATCCTCCTATCCAATGAGTCAGGCTTCGCCAGAACAGGATCGAATACGGCAGAGATTCAATGTCCGAAAGTATTGATGCACCTGTTGTTGTGTAACCCGATACTGTCTCAAAAAAGGCATTGATGAAGGAGGGTATCGATCCGCTTATAATGTAGGGCAGCGTACCTGCAGCTGACATGACAAGCCATGAGAGAGATACGGAAAGCGCTCCTTCCCTTATGTTTGCTTTT
>CAZKTX010000083.1:0-2444 GCA_964555805.1 uncultured Rikenellaceae bacterium | reverse complement strand
TATATTTGGGATCACACTAACAACTGTTAATGACATGGGAAAAGTATTGGTTATTGGAGCCGGAGGTGTGGGATCGGTTGTTATCAGCAAGATGGCATCCCTTCCCGAAGTGTTTACCGAAGTGCTGCTTGCGAGCCGGACTAAATCAAAATGTGATGCAATAGCTGCCCGTACCGGCTCTGACCGGATTCTTACTGCAGCTGTTGATGCCGACAATGTGCCTGAACTACGGAAGCTTATCAGCAGCTTCAAGCCCGATATCGTTGTGAATGTGGCTCTTCCTTACCAGGATCTGCATATTATGGATGCATGTCTCGCCGAAGGTGTTGCCTATCTCGATACGGCAAACTACGAACCTCCCGAAGAAGCAAAATACGCATACGGCTGGCAATGGGCATACAACGACAGGTATAAGGATGCCGGACTTACAGCTATCCTTGGCTGCGGATTCGATCCAGGTGTAACTTCTATTTTTACTGCTTACGCCGCCAAACATCATTTCGATGAGATACACTACCTCGACATTGTAGACTGCAATGCAGGTGACCACGGCAAACCATTTGCTACAAACTTCAATCCCGAAATCAACATCCGCGAGGTAACCCAGAAGGGAAAATACTTTGAAAACGGAAACTGGGTCTATACTGAGCCTCACGAGATTCACAAACCGCTTAATTATCCGGAAATCGGACCAAAGGAATCCTACCTTATTTACCATGAGGAGCTCGAATCGCTTGTGAAAAACTATCCGACTATTAAAAGAGCAAGATTCTGGATGACTTTCGGCCAGGAGTACCTTACGCACCTGAGGGTTATTCAGAACATTGGCATGGCAGGGATTAAACCCATAATGTACAATGGTTGTGAGATAGTCCCGATCCAGTTCCTTAAAGCTGTCCTTCCCGACCCGGGTGAACTGGGCGAGAATTATACAGGCCAGACTTCAATCGGCTGCCGCATAAAAGGGATTAAGAACGGCAGGGAGAAAACTTACTACATCTATAACAACTGCAGCCACGAAGAAGCCTACAGGGAAACGGGAGCACAGGGCGTTAGCTATACAACAGGAGTTCCCGCCGCAATAGGAACAATGATGTACCTGAAGGGCCTGTGGAAAAAGCCCGGCGTCTTTAATGTCGAAGAATTTGATCCCGATCCGTTTATGGAACAGCTAAACCTGCTCGGTCTGCCCTGGGTCGAACTGCATGATGTGGATCTGGAACTATGAGGTAACTGTACCGATAATTAATTTAAGGGTTTAACCACGGATAGCACGGATTATCACGGATTTAGAAGAATAGTAATTCCGTGAAACTCCGTGAAACCCGTGGTAAATAGATTTAATTAGTGAACATATGCCAATCGACTATTCCAGGATACAATCACCTTGTTATATTATTGAGGAAGAGCGATTTCGCAGGAATCTTGCTCTGATCAGGCAGGTTTCAGAAGATTCAGGCGCTGAAATCATTCTTGCATTCAAGGGATTTGCAATGTGGGGTGTGTTTCCGGTGTTCCGGGAGTATTTCAGCGGGGCATCCGCCAGTTCTCCTCATGAGGCCCGCCTCAGCTTCGAGGAGGTTGGATCACGGGCCCATACTTACTCGCCGGTTTACAAGAAGGAGAGTTTCGGGGAAATTCTGAAATACAGCTCACATATTACTTTCAATTCCCTTGAACAGTACAGAAAATTTTACAACAGGACCACTTTTGACAGTCAAAATATTTCTGCCGGGTTACGCATAAACCCTGAATTCTCGGAGATAGGCCACGATATTTACAATCCATGCTCCCCGGGATCAAGGCTTGGCATAACAGCTGGTGACATCAGACTTTCGGGTTTGCCCGAAGGAGTCGAAGGTCTGCATTTTCATGTTCTCTTCGAGTCCGATTCATACGCGCTTGAGAAGGTCCTTAAAGTTGTTGATGAGAAATTTGCAGAATTCTATCCCAGGCTGAAGTGGATCAATATGGGAGGAGGACATCTGATGACAAGGAAGGGTTACGATACGGCGCATCTTGTCAAAATACTTAAGGAATTCAGTGAACGGTCAGGGCTTCATGTGATACTTGAACCGGGAAGCGCCTTCGCATGGGAAACCGGAGAACTTGTATCGACAGTAGAGGATATTGTTGAAAATCAGGGAATAAAAACCGCCATCCTCGATACATCGTTCACTGCTCACATGCCCGATTGTCTTGAAATGCCATATAAACCCAAAATTCTCGGTGCCACCGATCCTGTGCCCGGGAAACCAACCTACAGACTGGGAGGTAACTCCTGTCTTTCGGGCGATTTCATGGGCGACTGGTCCTTCGATAATGAATTGAAACCGGGCAACAGGGTCGTTTTCCTCGATATGATCCATTACACAATGGTCAAGACCTCGACTTTCAACGGGGTTCAGCATCCTTCAATCGGCATATGGACGCTTGAAAACAAG
>CAZKTX010000082.1:0-11197 GCA_964555805.1 uncultured Rikenellaceae bacterium | reverse complement strand
CCTGACGAAATATTCTATATTCCGGTTGTACATAAGGTTATTCAGTACGAAAACCAATCCGGTGAAAATTATCGACAACCCTGTCAGATATTTTAAATGGACCAATTATTATTTATCTTTGGAATAAGATTTTCGCTGCATCAGTCATATTCTGTATCTTGAAAATGGAAATAAACCAGGATCTTAAGCTTGCTCAGGATTTTGTTCAGTATACAAACCGCAGTATCTTCCTTACGGGAAAGGCGGGTACCGGTAAAACCACTTTCCTGAAAGACCTGAAGCTTAAATCCCCGAAACGGATGATAGTTGTCGCACCGACAGGTGTTGCGGCAATAAACGCCGGGGGTGTTACAATTCATTCATTCTTCCAGCTGCCGTTCCACCCCTTCATCCCGGCGTTTTACCTGCCGGGAAACAATTCAGCCGTCCGGACAGGCGATAACGATCCGCCCGGTTATAAAATGAGCCGCGAAAAGGTCAACATCATAAAAAGCCTCGACCTGCTCATTATTGATGAGATCAGCATGGTCAGAGCCGATACCCTCGATGCAATTGACTCTGCCCTAAGGAGATATAAGAACCGCTACCTGCCCTTTGGCGGAGTTCAGTTGCTTATGATCGGTGATCTTCAGCAGCTTGCACCGGTCGTGAAGGATGAAGATAAGGAGATCCTCGGCAATTATTATGATTCTTATTTTTTCTTCGGAAGCAGAGCACTCGCCAGCACCGATTATGTAACTATTGAGCTGAAGCATATTTTCAGGCAGAGCGATCAGGTTTTTATCGACCTGCTTAATAAGATCCGCGAAAATAATGTGAATCAGGATGTGCTCAACCAGCTTAATCTCAGATATATTCCTGATTTTGACCCCGATTCAGGAGGCGGATACATCACTCTCACAACTCATAATCATCAGGCCCAGACTCTGAATGACTCAAAGCTTGAGAAACTGCCCGGTAAAATTCATTCATTCAAGGCTACAGTAAAGGATGAGTTTCCGGAACTCTCATTTCCCAACGCAATGGAACTGACGCTGAAGGCCGGGGCCCAGGTTATGTTCGTAAAGAATGATCTGTCGGGTGACAAGCTTTTCTTCAATGGGAAAATAGGGAAGGTCATATCATTCGAAGACGACAGTATTGTTGTTAAATGTCCTGATGACGAAAATAGCATCAGGGTGGAGAAGGTTGAGTGGCAGAATGTGAAATTTACAATCAATGAGGAGACAAAAGAGATTGAAGAGACTGTGATCGGAACCTTTACCCAGTATCCTCTCAAACTGGCATGGGCAATCACAATACACAAGAGCCAGGGCCTGACTTTCGACAGAGCCGTGATTGATGCATGCGATGCTTTTGCCCACGGCCAGGTATATGTGGCCCTCAGCCGTTGCCGGACACTTGACGGACTTGTACTAAGCAGCCGGATCAACAGGCGAAGCTTTATTGATAACCCTGTTATTTCAGGATTTGTAAACGGTCCGCTTCAGATCCGGCCCGACAGTAACCAGCTTGCGGAATCGAAAAAGGCTTACCAGCAACAGTTGCTTTCGGAGTTGTTTGATTTTACTTCACTTGTTAATAAACTCAATTACTGCCTTAAGACTATAAGCGAAAATCAGGTTTCAATTCTGGGAAATCCCGGCGAAAGGCTGGAAAAAATACTATCGCTTATCAGGACAGACCTTGTTGAAGTCTCAGATAAGTTTCAGCCGCATTTGAAAATCCTGCAAAAGGTGGACCTGGATCCCGAGTCAAACATGCCCCTGCAGGAGCGTCTGAAAAAAGCAGCCGTGTATTTTTCGGATAAGCTTGAAGCTGACATGAAAGACATACTGAACGGTTTTTCAGTTGAAACGGATAACAGAACAATCCGTAAATCGGTCACAGAGGCGCTTGAAAGGACAAGAAAAGAGTGTGTGACAAAACTGGCCTGCCTGAATGCTGTCAGGACTGGTTTTGAGACCCGCAAATATCTTGATGCAAGGGCTAAGTCGGCAATTGAAATACCTCCTGCCAGATCCCGCACAAGTAGTTCGATGGAAGACACATCGGGAATTGTAAAGCATCCTTCATTGCTGAGGAGACTCAAGGAATGGCGTAACAACAAAGCCAGGGAAACTACCCTCCCGCATTACATGATACTGCCTCAGAAAACTATTGTAACTCTTGCAAATCTTGTGCCTCAGACGTCACGTGCTCTCAGGCAGGTGAAGGGTGTGGGAACAAAGAAAGCGGAAAAATACGGAGAGGAGCTTCTTGACATTATTGTTTCATATTGCACGGAAGAGAAAATTGAGGCCCCGGAGATAACTATCCCGGAGAAGAAAAGAGAAAAGAAGGTAAAGGAGGAAACAAAGAAGATAAGCCACGATCTTTTCAGGGAAGGGAAGACCATTCAACAGATTGCAGAGGAAAGGAGTCTGAGCCTAACCACAATAGAAGGACACCTGGCATATTACGTTGGAAGAGGGGAAATTCCGGTCACTGAATTTGTATCACAGGGAAACATTGACCTGATCGCAGGTCATTTCGAAGGATCAGACGACCTCCGAATCGGTCCTGTGAAAGAAGCCCTGGGCGACAGGGTTTCATGGAGCGACATAAGGTTTGTTGTAAACCATCTCACTTTTCTCAGAAAGAATTTGAGAATTTGAGAATTTGAGAATTTGAAAATGAAGATACAGAATGATTTAGCTAAAAGCAATCAGCGGTCAGCAACCAGCAACCAGCAACCCTCTTTCGCTGAAGCTTCAGAGGTCAAAGCCAGCAACCAAATGAAGTTGGCAGTTGGCAGCAGGCAGTTAGCAGGATTTGGAGCCCTGAGCCCTGAGCCCTGAGCCATCAGCCATAAATCTCATTCTCCTGCAATGTTCTTTATCAGTCCGTTGAAAATAAACGCATGCAGCGGGAGAACACTGTACCAGTATAATCTGCCCCACAGGCCAACCGGTCTGAATGTAGCAGTCTGATGCAGAACTTTTTCCTTATCGATCCGGAATTCAAGCCATGCTTCACCGGGTAGTTTCATCTCGGCATACAGGAGCAGTCTCTTTTCAGCCTTGTCGGCAATCAGCACGCGCCAGAAATCGAGTGTCTCCCCCGGTGAGATTTCATTCTTGTTTTTCCTGCCTCGCCTTAACCCCACACCGCCGCTCAACTTGTCGATAAATCCCCGTATTCCCCAGAGCCAGTTTCCATAATACCAGCCCGTTGTTCCTCCTATCGACCATATTCTTTCAAGTGACTTTTCCACATCGGCGACCGGCGATTTCCTGTAGTCGGAAAAGCATCCGTGGACGGGTACCTCAGCGTATCTTGCAATACCTGCATTCAGGGTCTCGGATGTAAGTGCATCTTTCCAGCTCGATGGAACCTGGTTCATCTCTATCTTCTCAAAAGCCTCCCTTATAGCATCTTCATAGCATACCGGATTAATTGAAAGGAGTTCCTTGAGATTGTTTTCCCTGCAAATGACTTCAACTTTCATACTGTCAACAAGATTCTGAGCAAGCTTGTATGAAGTTGAGGTTATAAAATAGAGCCAGTATGACGATAATTTTGGGGTCATTACAGGGACTGTCCCTATAATTCGCCTTAGCCCTCTGACTTTCGCAAACCCCTTTAGCATCTGTTTGTATGTAAGGATGTCGGGTCCTCCGATATCGTAGCTGTTGCCGAATGTCTGCTCATTAAGCAATACACCCGAGAGGAATTCAATTACATTCCTTATTGCGATTGGCTGCGAACGGGTGTTGAGCCACCTGGGGGCAACCATTAGGGGAAGCTTCTCGACCAGGTCGCGGATTATCTCAAATGAGGCGCTGCCCGAACCAATTATTATACCTGCCCTGAGTGTCGTGAGAGAATATGTCCCCGATCCGAGTATCTCTTCAACATTCCTGCGGCTTGTAAGGTGCTTTGAAAGTACTTCCTCATTTACAATGCCGCTCAGGTAGATTACCTGCCTTGCCCCGGTTTCCTGGATCCGGTCCCTGAAATTGATGGCGGATATCTCTTCCATCTTCCCGAAATCGCCTTTTGATGCCGACATTGAATGAATCAGATAATATGCCGCATCAATATCAGAAGGAATGTTCCGGAGGGTTGACGGCTTCAAAAAATCAGTCTCTGTAACCGATAAGTTCCCGGATCTGTACTTTTCGGTGTTAAACCTTGCCCTGTCGCGTACACAGCAGATCACTTCATGACCTTCATCGAGCAGTACCGGGATAAGCCTTTGGCCGATGTAGCCGGTAGCTCCTGTAAGCAGAATTTTCATTTGATATTTACCTGGCTTTAAGTTTTCCGAAGGTTATTAAGCCTGTTCATGTAATTGTAACATTAGCAAATATATGAAGCTTTCACAATTTCACTGCAACGATTACGGATTCATAATGGCATGAGAGGTGTAATTGATCAATTTTACAGTGTTATTAATAATAATACATGAAGTGAGACTGTTATAAGGACTGATTTGCCTGGCAATATGAAACCCACATGTATCAAATACACAAACACGCATGTATATAATTTTCAACCATGTGGGTTCCATCAGACCTTTTTAATCAAAATTATATACTGATGAAAAAAATCATTAGGATTTGATAAACAAATCAGCATCTTTGAACGTTAAACAATTGAACAGGAATTGATTTTCACCGTAATCAGGCGCTTTTGCTGAATACAGTTATCGGGACGAAATGAACCAGCTTCTTCTTATAATATTCGGATTGTTTCTCAGCTACGGACCGGAAAAGCTTCCGGGCAGTGGCGGAGCTGGTAATGATCCTGTAAATGACGGACCGCATATTTATCAGGTAGATAGTAAGCTGAAGGCAGAGTGGATTCAGGACAACGTCTTAATTGAAGAGTTCATCGGGCCGGAAAACTTCAGCAGATTCAGCCGGAAATTTAACCTGACTTTCAGCTATGACGATCTGACTAAAGTTTTCCTTCGAAAGCCCAATCATGAACAGAGATACAAAGACGCCGACAGTATTGCCGTAATCAGCGATATACATGGCAACTACTTCTCTTATATCGACTTGCTGAAGGGCACCGGAATTATTGATGAAAACCTGAACTGGAATTTCGGGAAGGGACATCTTGTAATTCTCGGTGATATGTTCGATAGGGGAGATATGGTGACAGAAGTGCTCTGGCATTTGTTCGGACTTGAAATTCAGGCCGGAAAGGCCGGAGGAAAGGTCCATGTTTTGCTTGGAAACCATGAATTCATGGCACTCCGGAACGACCTGTGCTATGCCCATCCAAAATATGCAATAACCGCATCATTCTCTGACAAGGATTATGCTGATCACTTTTCGGAGGCAAGCGTACTTGGCTATTGGCTCCGTTCGAAACCGGTAATAATTACAATTGATGATATTTTGTTTGTCCATGCCGGTATTTCAGATGAGATGGTTCAAAGGGATATGCATGTAAGAAAAATAAACAGGATATTCACAGGTAAGATTGTCGGGAAAGACCTTCAGATGATCGACGATGAGGAACCTGTCAGATTACTTCAGGGAAAACTTGGCCCTCTGTGGTATCGGGGATATTTTTATGATCCCGGTTTCTGTAAAAATACACTCGGCCCGATTCTTGACTATTACAGGATGAAACATATAGTTGTCGGGCATACTCCAAATGCATCAATCAGTTCACGATTTGACAATAAGATCCTCGGTGTGGATACCGGGATCTGTGACGACCGGCCGGGTGAACTTCTCCTTTTCAAAGACGGTAACTTTTACCAGTGCCTCATCAATGGCAGCAGGAATAAATTGTAACTTTTTGGTTCAATTTGTTACATTTGCATTTTTCTAACTCCCGAATCATGGAAATCAGCAAAATCTTACTTGAGCATACTCTTACAGGTATTCTGATAAGAATGGTATTTAACCTGTTGGTTCTGTTCATCCTGATCCGCCTTATTTATTACAGATTTGAAAGGAAGGAAGAGTATGTTTTCTCGTTTTTCATGATAGGAGTCATAATCTTTCTGCTTACATCACTTCTCGGGACAGTCAATATTCAGCTTGGGATGGCGCTTGGACTCTTCGCACTTTTTGCTGTTGTCCGCTTCAGGACTGTAAATTATACAGCCAAGGATATGACTTATGTGTTTTCTGTTATTGGTATTTCAGTTATAAATTCACTCGCCAATATCCCGCCACCCGTCCTGGGCGCTTTTATTATAAATGCAGTAATCCTGATTACAGCTCTTCTGCTTGAGTTGTTCCTGAAAAATAAAGCTCTGACACCTGTAACAATACTCTACCACAAGCTTAATCTTCTTGGAGCTGACCGCAAGAACGAACTGTTACAGGATCTCTCCCTCTCAACCGGACTTAATGTTCAGAAAGTCAGGATCCGTAAGATAGATCTTGGTAAAAATAATGCTGAGCTGGAGGTGTTCTTCATGGAACAAACTGTAAAGAAAAGCATCACTACCCAATCAACTTAACTACAGGTTCTGGTATTTCATTCCCGGATCAGCCGCTGCAGCGATTTAGCTTACAGCATCCTGCACATTTTATTGAAGCAATCCGTCTCGGGCTCACCTCTTTTTTGCAATGAATTTGCGGGAAGGTTGTTCCAAGGCAAAGGTGCTTTTGTTGTATACAGATGAAACAGATCATTGCACATAAGAGCGTTGATATTATAAAAATCCGACTGAATCGCCCTTCTGTATTGGACCGGCCCGATCTCCCTGCCGGTCAGCATCGAATACCTTGTAAGTCCTGTCTCTGCCAGGCTGACTCCCGACGGAACAGGCTGATCGGTCCAGGATGCCCTGATCGTCATGAAATCATCTGCCCTCGATTCGATCCAGCTGCCATCTTCCCTGAAGGATTCAACGTATTGCGCAAACTGATCCATCGTATCTTTCCATTTTTCACTTGTTTCGTACAACATTGTAATTGCAGTCAGCATTGCTCCGGCATCCGACAGGAAGCTCTGTTTTTGCACCAGGCCTTTGTAATATGAATGACCGAGCGATTGTCCCTCCCAAAATGTAGTCAGCAGCTTCGTAATGATCTCTTCAGCCTTGCGCTCAAGTTCAGGTTTATCAAGGTGCCTGCCTGCCTGTATCATTGCAATCGCGACAAGTGCGTTGATGCCGCTAAGTATTTTGTCGTCAGATGATGGCTGCGTCCTATTCTTCCTGACTTCCAGAAGCTTTTCTTCCAGATCATCAAGGGGGTGGTTGTTTTTTCTTATAAGGTGATTCTTCCCTTCGAAATTGCCTTCTTCACTTATCTCATAAACATCACAGAATCTGTGCTTATCATCTTCGCCAAGCAAATTCTTTATCTCTTCATGGCTCCAGAGATATGTGGCCCCTTCCTGATGATCAGTATCAGCATTAAATGCTGTTACGTACAAACCGTCTTTCTCAAAACATTCATCGAGGCATTTCAGAATCTTCCCGGTCATCGCCCTGTAACCGGGGTTGCCTGTAACTTTGTATGCAAGTGAGTAGGTCCACAGCGAAAGGGCCTGATCGTAAAGCATCTTCTCGAAATGCGGGATTGTCCATTTCCTGTCGACACAGTACCTGAATGTCCCTCCCTGGAGGTGATCGTTCAGTCCGCGTGTCATAATTGTATCAAGGGTCGATGTTGCAATTCTTTTCACTTCCTCATCATCCTTTATTGAAAGATGATGTAGAATGTAAAGAAGTATTGAATGGGGAGGGAATTTCTGTCCGGTACCGAATCCGGCGTATTCATCATCGTAGTAAGCTGCAATATCGCTTGTCAGGGAACTTTCCCCGACAGACGGAGGATCATTTTCAATTGCATCGAACGGATGAACCTTATCAGTTCCCGTATTCAGGTATTCATTTACGCGTATGGCGATCTCCAGAAACGACAGCCTGTTTCCCTCACTTTTCACAGGGGCATAAGTTACTGCAAGAACCGGCTTTGCATCCGGAGTAAGGAATACATTCAGAGGCCATCCGCCGCTTCCGCTCTGCGCCTGCATGAAATGCATCATGTACTGGTCAATGTCGGGCCTCTGCTCGCGGTCGATTTTGATGCAGATATATTTATCATTCAGGTACCTGGCTGTATCAGTGTCAGAAAAAGCCTCTGCAGCCATCACATGACACCAGTGGCAGGTTGAATAGCCAATTGAGACAAGTATAGGCTTGTTTTCCTTCAGGGCCAGTCCGGTCACCTCACTTGTCCACTCCTGCCACCAGACAGGATTGCCGGAATGCTGTAACAGGTAGGGAGAAGAAGACTTGTCGAGATTGTTCCTTGTGTATTTAGTACTATCGGTAGTTTTTTCAGTCATTCGGGATTGTGGGTTTAGTTACTTTAACCACGGAGTTTCACGGAGTTCATGACGGAGTAACACGGAGTGTATTACTTAGGTTCTGCCAGTTATGCCAGTTCTGCCGGTTCTGCCAGTCTTTCCCAAGCAAATCTCTGCGCTTATCTGCGGTTTTCATCTGCGATTACCTGTGAGAAACTTTTTTCTTCTCCTTCACGCCTTGTTTCAAATTAACAAACAGCAGACCGATTGGTTTAAACTTGATTGATTGAAAACTCTTGTTTGGATCATTTTTTGCTTTAGTGAATAAAAAAGTAAGCAGGAACTAATGTTCACTGATCCGGAAATTTAAGGTTATTTTTAAGAATGCATTTAAAAACTCATATAATGAAGCGGATTATCGTAATGCTTGTGCTTCTCAGTGGTTTCATTGCACTGGCGGCGCAGAAGGTTTACAGTGTTGAATACCCCAATCAGGCCGATGTGAAGGTTTTCGTTGTCAGTTATGAAAACCAGGCTGATTTAAAGGTTTATAAGGTGAAGTATGCGAACCAGGCAGGGGAGAACGACGGCAAGTGGTTCTTTACCGAATACCCGAACCAGGCGAAGAAAAAGATATATTTTGTTGAGTATGAGAACCAGGCCGATTTAAAGATCTATTTCGTTGAATATGAAAACCAGGCCGGTTGGAGGGAAAAGAAGAAAATCCATCTGATGTATTAGGGAATCCGCATTCGTGTTTTTAGCTGTCAGCTGTCAGCATTCAGCTTTGCTTCGAAGAAATTTTCAACAGTTCCTTTTTCCCTCATACCGCATACCGCGTAACTCATACCGGAAATCATATCGTTTCAGGTAAAATATTTGTTGTAAAACGATAACCGGGATATCGTTATTCGATAAAAATTCGTGGATGCTTTCTTTAGCTGTCAGCTATCCTTAGGGGTAAACGACTTGCACGACTTGCACGACACTTCTTCGCTGAAGCTACGAAGTGCAAAGCTTGCACGACTTTTTACTTTTACCTGCTATCCCTGTACTCCTTCAACAACGACTGAAAGACTTCCTTTACTGAATATATGCTTGTTGCCCTGAAGGCATTGCTGCCGGCAAAAGCAAAACCGCTTTCAAAATTTCCCTTGAGAGCATTTACAAGTGCAATTATAATGCAATATGGACTTTTCGAAATGTCGCAGGTCTTTATGCATTTGAAAGGACATGCCTTAGGCTGTTTCTTCCCTTCTTTGACTTTCCGGATGAAATTTGAAATAATCGCCCTGCCAGGGAGCCCGACAGGACTCTTTATTATCTCTATTTCTGCTTCGCCGGCATCAATATAAGCCTGCTTGAAGCCTTCCGAAGCGTCACATTCATTTGTTGTGACAAACCTTGTTCCCATCTGAACACCCGAGGCCCCAAGCTTCATTATTTCATTTATATCACCGCCTGTATAGATGCCTCCTGCAGCAAAAAGCGGTATCTGTTTGTTGTACAGTTCTTCAAAGTTGTTCAGCTCCTTTCTTATCTCCGGGACAAGTTTTTCGAGGGAGTAAGTGTCGTCCTGTAACTGTTCTTCCTTAAATCCCAGGTGCCCTCCGGCCTTTGGTCCCTCGACAATAACCGCATCAGGAAGGTAATCGTAATTTGCCTTCCATTTTTCGCATATTATTTTGGCAGCCCTGGCTGATGAGACGATCGGGAAAAGTTTTGTAAGGCTGCCTTTTTCGAGATAGGAGGGAAGATCGAGCGGAAGTCCCGCACCTGCAATAATTATATCAACCTTCGAAGCTATTGCGGTTTTTATCATATCCGCAAAATTCGACATTGCCACCATTACATTGATTCCAATGATGCCTCGTGTAAGCTCCCTCGCCTTGCGGATCTCCTCCCTGAGCCCGTGAATGCTGGCTTCGAGGTAGTTTGCAGAAAAATCCCTGTAAAGAAGGCCAAGTCCCGCACTTGATATCACACCAACGCCACCCTCGTTGGCTACAGCTGCAGCCAGTCCCGAGAGTGAGATGCCAACACCCATTCCCCCCTGAATTACAGGAACAGGAATACAAAGGTTTCCGATACTTAATGACTTCATATATGAGGATTGTTTTATTTAATAAAGTTTCTGGTTGCTTGTTGCTGGTTGCTGGTTGCTTGCTTTGCCCTCCGAAGCTTTAGCGAAGGAGGGTTGCTTGTTGCTGGTTGTTTGCTTTGCCCTCTGAAGCTTCGGCGAAAGAGGGTTGCTTGTTGACTTTCGGTAATTCCCCATGTTTTTAAGGCCTCAATGTTAATCAAATAATTGGGATATTAACCCGGTTATTGCTTAATGTCATAATCGGGTTAAATTAATTTATTGAAAATAAATGAAATAAACCGGCAGAAATAATTACCTTGCGCCCAAATTATATAAACACATTATGAGTAAAGGAACAGTTAAGTTTTTTAATGAATCAAAAGGATTCGGCTTTATTAAGGAAGAGAACACGGAGAAGGATTATTTTGTACATTCAAGCGGATTGAAGGACGCCATCAGGGATAATGATGAAGTTACATTTGATCTGGAGATGGGGAAAAAAGGGTTAAATGCAGTAAATGTCAGACTTGCTTAGTTTATCCGCTATAATCATTTAAAGTTATTGGTCCCGCCAATTGGCGGGACTTTTTATTCAAATCCAAAAGAAATATGTTTATAACAAAACAAGCCGTCATCAAATCACCTGATCTGTCGAAGATGAAAGAAGTGATAATTGATCACAGGACAAAAATATACATTGCCCCCGATGCTGATGTTGAGGAAGCCAGAACACGTTATATGGACCGCAACACGACGAAGAGAGTAAGATAAGAACGGTATGCGGTTCGCGGTGCGCGGTATGCGGTACCTGATCCATGCGCAGATTAAGAGGAACGG
>CAZKTX010000081.1:0-11207 GCA_964555805.1 uncultured Rikenellaceae bacterium | reverse complement strand
TTGATTTTAAAGGTCTGATGGAACCCACATGGTTGAAAATTATATACATGCGTGTCTGTGTATTTGATACATGTGGGTTTCATGTTATTGTTGATTGATTATTATATCAGATCCGGGATTGATTTTTGTTGATTATTATAGCAATTTGCTGGCAAGTTCGGCCAGCGGACTGCGTTCTCCTTTTACAAGGTTCACATGTGCAAAAACGTCCTGGTCCTTCATCTTGTCCGACAGGTAGCTCAGGCCGTTTGAAGCTGTGTCGAGATAAGGAGAGTCGATCTGTTCAATATCACCCGTAAAGACCATCTTTGTTCCTTCGCCGGCCCTTGTTATTATTGTCTTGATTTCGTGAGGTGTCAGGTTCTGAGCTTCATCCACAATGAAGAAGATGCTCGACAGGCTTCTGCCCCTGATATAGGCAAGCGGGGTTATTACAAGTTTTTCTTCCTTCATCATATCGTTTATTCTCAGGAATTCAGGACTCTGATGGCTGAATTTATGCTTGATAACCGTCAGGTTGTCATATAACGGAGTCATATAGGGATCCATCTTTTCCTTGACATCGCCAGGCAGGAAACCGAGATCCCTGTTTGCAAGTGGAACAATTGGCCGGGCCAGGAATATCTGCTTGTATCTCTTGTGCTGCTGGAGTGCGGCCGCCAGTGCAAGAAGAGTTTTACCGGTTCCGGCTTTGCCTGTCAGTGACACCAGTTGAACGTCAGGGTTTGAAAGGGCATCGATTGCAAAAGTCTGTTCTGCATTGCGGGGATCTATGCCATAAGTGGTCTGTTTTATAACCCTGTTCAGCAGCCTGGTGACAGGATTGTAATGTGCCAGTGCGCTGGCGCCGCTGTTTTTCATTATAAAAAACTGATGCCCCCTGAGATTGGATTCGATGCTGAATTCATCTGCATTTACACCTTCGGGAACTTCATAGAGTTTGCTGATAAGTTTGTGGTCAACCCCTTCAAGAACCCTGATGCCCTTGTAAAGTTCATCGATGTTGGCTACCTTATCATTCTGGTAATCCTGAGCCATTATTCCGAGCGATTTGGCCTTCATCCTGAGGTTGATATCCTTTGAGATCAGAACGACAGTCTTGTCCTTGTTAGAAGTGCAGACGTAATCTGCTATTGCAAGGATCCTGTGATCCGGTGTCCTTTCACCAAATGACTGGCTGACTTTTTCTGAAAAATCCCTGCCGGTTTCTATATGTAGGTTTCCAAGATTCTCCCCAAGAGGAATATTGGCTGTAAGAAGCATATCGCCTGAGAGCTTGTCAAGTTCACGGGTAAATTCCCTGGCATGAAAATTTATAATGTCGTTGCCCTTTTTAAATTTGTCAAGTTCCTCAAGTACAACGATCGGAATAATTACATCGTTCTCTTCAAAGTTGTAAATGCTTTTGTAATCGTGCAGAAGTACATTGGTATCAATGATAAAAAGTTTTTTATTGTGTTTTTTCGTCATGATAAATAATTTGTAATCAATAAAATGTAGTCATCATGCCTGAATGCCGACAGTTGGCAAAAATAACTAAAATAAAGATTAGATTGTTGCATGTGTTGAAAGTATGTTAATTTGTATACTTACTGCAGTGCCGTTTTGCCGGCATGGATTTATTCATTACAATATGGATTACAATCAGACACTTGAATTCATGTACAGCCAGCTTCCGGCTTACCACAGGATCGGGAAGGCAGCCTATAAAAATGATCTTGATAATTCGCTTGCACTCGATGAATATTTTGCACATTCCCATTTAAAATTTAAATGCATTCATGTTGCCGGTACCAACGGCAAGGGATCGGTTTCACATATGATAGCTTCAGTTTTGCAGGAAGCCGGATTTAGGACCGGACTTTACACTTCGCCGCACCTCAGGGATTTCAGGGAAAGGATCAGGATTGACGGAAAGATGATTCCAAAAAGAGAAGTTACAGGTTTTATGAGGCAGCATAAAGCTGTTCTTGCTTCACTGAAACCGTCATTTTTTGAGATGACGGTTGCGCTTGCATTCGACTATTTTGCCCGGGCAGGAGTTGATATTGCAGTTGTTGAAGTTGGGCTCGGGGGAAGGCTCGACTCGACTAATATAATAAACCCGGAGCTTTCAGTTATCACAAACATAGGCCATGACCATGCCGACCTGCTTGGAGATACCCTGATCAAGATTGCAGGGGAGAAGGCAGGCATAATCAAACCGGGAGTGCCTGTTGTGATCAGTGAGACCCAGGATGGAATCAGTAATGTTTTCATATCAGCAGCGCAACAGAAAAAATCTGATATCAGGTTTGCCGATCAGGAATTTGAGTGCAGCCTTGCAGATTTGAATTATAGTACAGGCAGGCGCTTATATTCTGTTCTTGAGAAATCTTCAGGACGCAGCTTCAAGGGAGAAATACGTCTCGGAGGGGATTATCAGTCAAAGAACATTCAGGCAGTCTTTCAGTCCGTCCGTGTCCTGCAGGAAACAATCCCCTGCAGCGATGCGAATATGATAAACGGGATAAGACGGGCCGTAGGAAACACTGGATTGATGGGGCGATGGCAGATCGTTGGCAGAAAACCTCTTGTAGTCTGCGATACCGGGCACAACCTTGAAGGTCTCAGCTATGTTTTGTCTCAACTGAAAAAATTGGGAGGTGAGAAGCTTCATATCGTGATCGGCTTCGTGAATGACAAGGACCGGGGGTCTGTGCTTCCTCTCTTTCCGGCAAATGCGTACTATTATTTTACAAGGGCTTCGGTGCCCAGAGCACTTGACGAAGAAATACTGATGGCTGAAGCGTCGCGATGGAACCTGAAGGGTTCTGCATACCCCGGTGTGGAATCCGCTGTCAGGTCAGCCCTGGATGCCGCTTCGGAAAATGATATTGTATTCGTCGGTGGAAGTACTTTTGTTGTTGCTGATGCGTTAAGAACCTGCAAGTTTAAAAGCAAATCAGGCTTAAATGAAGCAGCAGAACATCTGAACCCTTAGGATGATCAATATTCTACCACTTGCTGAAGGGATTATCCACCACTATTCTGTTTCGCCGGTTGGCTACTGTGTATCCGATCTCAAAGATTGCCCGGGTTGCAAGTTCCATTTTTTCATAGTCTAGTTTGTCTGGCGTATCTCCCGGTTTATGATAATCCGAATGTAAGCCCGTTGAAAAGAAAAGAACGGGTATGTCCTTTTTTACAAAATTGTAGTGGTCACTTCTCGAGAAAAGCTGGAGGGGATGATTTTTTCCGCTCAGGCTGTAATCAAAGTCCAGTTTTGTTTTCAGGTCGACTTCATTTGCAATATCCACAAGTTCCCTGCTTTGGTTTCCTGTAATTACAAACAAACCGTTTTTGCCGGTCATAGGAGTATCTGCGGTTGTGTCGGCAATCCCTTTTACCCTGCCTATCATGTCAATGTTCAGGTCAGCCACAGTGTTTTCAAGGGGGAACAATGGGTTGTCAACATACGATTGAGAGCCGTACAATCCTATTTCCTCTCCTGTTACCCAAAGGAATAATATTGAGCGCAGGGGCTTCTTTTCAAGACTCTGGAATGCCTGGGCAATTTCAAGCAGCGCTGCGCAACCCGATGCATCATCATCAGCTCCGGGATGGACAGTTCCACCCGTTTCTCCAACATGATCTGCATGTCCGGAAAATATTACGATCTCCTTTTTCAGAACAGGATCGCTTCCTTCGATCCGGGCGGCTACATTATTAAGAATTATTTCATCAGTCCTTGATGCTTCGGTTATCCTGACTCTTTTGCCGGGAATCAGGAAGGAATTTGGCTTAAGTTCTGAGTCGATTTCTTTCTGAAGGTTTTCGAGAGTGTGTCCGGTACCCTTGAGCAGTTCGTCAGCAACGCTTCTGTGAACGAAAAGAATTCTGGGCATGGAAGGCATGTCGATAATAATTGGTTTGGATCCTTTCAGATATTTCAGCGATTCAAGTTCACCGGCAATGCCCGGGAATTGCTGTTCAATTGACGAAAAACCTGATTTCGGATCGGAGACAATAATCACGGCCCTGGCTTTTGAGAACATAAGGAAAGTCATCTTTGGCTGAATTCCCATCATGGTTGACCACATTGAACCCTCGAACTTGTATTCGGAACCATCTTCCGACAGTGGTGATCTGTTCATTACGAGAAGGATCTTGCCTTCCGGATTGATCCCGGCAAGATCGTTGTATTTGTAGCCGTCAGCTTTTATGCCGTAGCCTGCAAATATTACTTCTCCCTCGATCTCAAAATCGGAAGCCCCGGTTGGCAGAAGCTGATAAATCGGCTCCCTGAAACCAACAGAATCCTTCCCGGATGTGAATACTTTTATCTCCGATCTGTCACGGTCAATTGATTTCTTCATCAGTGAATAAGGCTGCAGGTAACTGCTGCCGTTAGCTGGTTTTAAACCCATCAGTCTTGCCTGTGAAGCCAGATAATTCACTGTTATATCCAGTTCCTTTTCTCCGTTTGACCTGCCGCTCATTGAGGGAGAGGCAAGGAAAGAGACATAGGTTTCAAGATCAGTCGAGTTTATTTTATCTGTACCGGGGATTGCTTTTTGGGACCAGGAATAATTGCTGCAGATAATCATTGCCAGAAAGGCGCTTAGTTGCCGGATTGTTTTGTAAACCATGATTTCTTCCTTGAAATGAAGGGTTAAATGTATAAAAGTTTTTAAAGCAAAGGTGATTATAGTTCAGGTTGTTTGATGTCAGTCCACATATTTCCGGTCAGTATTGCCAAGCTGAAAAATATTTATTTAGCTTTGCATTTCAATATTTCAATATGGAAGTCAGTCCGGTTTTTTGGGTCATTTTCAGCATAATCATTATTGTTATGCTGGCCCTCGACCTTGGTGTGTTCAATAAGAAATCGCACGAAATAAAAGTAAAGGAAGCTCTGTCATGGGTAGGAGTGTGGATTTCATTGGCCATGATCTTCAATCTGATCGTATTCACACAGTTCGGCAAGATCAAGGCTATGGAGTTTCTGACTGCTTATGTTATAGAATACTCCTTAAGCATAGACAATATTTTTGTCTTTATAATGGTGTTTTCATTCTTCTCCGTAAAAAGGGAGTATCAGCACAAGGTGTTGTTCTGGGGAATACTTGGAGCTGTGATTATGAGGGCGATATTTATTTTTGCCGGGGTAGCGCTTATAACCAGGTTCCATTGGATAGTAATCATTTTCGGAGCGTTCCTTGTTTTTACAGGACTCAAGATGCTGTTTCAGAGGGAAGAAGCAAAAGTTGACCCTGAAAAAAATGGTCTTGTAAGACTTTTCAGGAAGTTTCTGCCGGTAACCGATCATCTTCATAATGACTCTTTCTTTATAAGGAAGGATAAAAAAACCTATGCTACACCTTTATTTATAGTGTTGCTTGTAATCGAATCGACCGATCTGATATTTGCGGTCGACAGCATTCCGGCTGTCCTTGCAATCAGCAAGGATACATTTATAGTATTTACTTCCAATATTTTCGCTATCCTTGGTTTGAGATCCCTTTATTTTGCAATATCCGGGATAATGGGGCTTTTCAGGTTCCTGAAGATTGGTCTTGCCGTGGTGCTTACTTTCGTAGGTTTGAAAATGCTGGCGGCTTTTTTCAATTTCGAAATCCCGATAACTTTGTCTTTGTCGATTATTGTCTCAATACTTCTTATATCAATTCTTGCATCTGTTATAATAAAAAAGGATGATTCCCCGTCTGATATTGTAAAGCAGGATCACTGATTTTTTTGATCCGAAGCTTTAACTTAACTTTCAGACGTGAAAACATTAAGGGTAAAACTCAGAGGAAAGGGAGGGCTCTGATGATTTTCCAAAAGCAAAAGCCGGCCACACCGTGGCTTTTAGTAGTCCTTTTCGCCATTGTTGCAGTAAGTAGTATCTTGCTGGGAATCATCTATTACAGAAGCCATAAGAAAAGCCTTGTAAGAGATACGGGCCTCGAGCTTTCGGCAATAGCCGACCTTAAGGTGAATCAGATTGCACAATGGAGAAATGAAAGGCTTGGCGATGCAAAACTGATTGGGGGCAATACTCCTTTTGTCAGACTTATTTACAATTTCATTCACGAACAGAATCCATCGCAACTATATTCTGATGTTGAGGCCGGCCTGAAGTCTATAGTCGTGTCAGCAGAGTACAAAAATGTTTTTCTAATCGATTCGCTGGGCAGGCTAAGAGGAAATTTCCCGGTTACTGACAGCCTGCTTGATGAAAATCTTAAAGAGATTCTTCCCGGTCTGCTTACGTTGAAGACAGGCATCATTACCGATTTTGTAAGGGCAAAGAATGTTTCTCCAGCTTACATGAACCTGGTAATCCCTCTTGTAAATACGTGGCGTAATGACTCGTCGGCGTTCGGTTTGCTTCTGGTCAGAATCGATCCTGCAGAAGTACTTTATCCGCTCTTGCAAACCTGGCCTGTCCCGGGAAAGACAACCGAGTCGCTTCTTGTAAAGCAGGATGGCAATGAAGTGATATATCTGAGTGAACTAAGGTTCAGGAAAAACTCGGTACTTGAGCTCCGGAAACCTGTATCAGCCGAGAAACTGCCCGCAGCCATGGCGATCCGTGGTGAAAAGGCAACATCCGATGGGATCGACTACAGGGGAGCTCCGGTTATTGCCTCAATGAGAAAGGTTCCGGGATCTCCCTGGTTTCTGGTTGCAAAGGTAAATCATAGTGAGGTTTTCACCGCATTGAATGATCAGATGACAATGATCGTCATAATAATAATACTATTTATTCTGACGATAGGGATGCTTTTGGGGATCATTGAATGGAATGAAAATGCCCGGTTCTACCGTGAAAAATATGAAGCCGAGCTCGACCGGCTCGCTTTGAGGAAGCATTTCGACTATATTCTCAAGTATGCAAATGATATAATATTTCTTACCGACAGGAACATGACGATTATCGAGGCCAACGACCGGGCATTTGAGGCCTATCAGCGAAACAGGGAGGAACTCCTGGGTATGAGTCTTTATGAAATCAGATCGCCTGAAGCCCGTAATGCCCTGGAGGGCGAAAATCAGATCCTGGAGGAAAGGGGAAATGCGACCTATGAAACTGTTCATGTCAGGAAGGACGGTACATTTATGCCACTGGAAATAAGCGCCAGGAAGGTCGAAATTGAAGGTGTTAAATACTTCCAGGCAATTTGCAGGGATATAACTGAGCGCAAGCAAGCGGAAGAAACTCTCAGGGAAAGTGAGGGACGCTTCAGGAAGATTTTTGAGGAGAGCCCGATAAGCATAGCAATGACGGGTAAGGATCTGACCATAATCAGGGCAAACTCTTCCTTCTGTAAAATGCTGGGATTTAATGAAGATGAATTGAAGTCGATGCCGCTGAAAAGCTTTACTCATCCTGATAATACGGCTGCCGATGATGTCGCCCTTTTACGCCTGGTGGCGGAGGAAATCCCTGTTTATCATACCGAAAACAGGTTTATTAGGAAAGACAATAGTGTTATCTGGGGTTCGGCCACAATCAGCATCATCAGGAATAACAACGATGAGGTGCAGTACTTCCTCGCTATGATCGAGGACATAACTCAACGGAAACAGGCAGAGTCGGAGCTGATAGCAGCAAAAGAGAAAGCCGAGGAGAGTGACCGGCTGAAAACGGCCTTTCTTCATAATGTTTCCCATGAGATAAGGACCCCCATGAATGCAATAATAGGCTTTTCAGCACTTCTGAATGAACCCGACACAACAGAAGAGGAGAGACGTCAGTATATCGACATTATTTTTCAGAGCGGGAGCCAGCTTCTTTCAATAATAAATGATATTGTTGATATTGCTAATGTCGAGAGCGGACAGGTCAGGCTGAACATGAAGGAGTTGAATCTTAATGCTGCCATGCGAAGCCTCCATGAGCAATTCAGCTACAAGGGAAAGTCTGACCTTCTTAAGATTAGCCTGAAGACGGGTCTGTCCGATGAAAAGTCCAGAATAATATCCGACGGTACCAAACTGATACAGATACTTTCAAACCTGATTAGCAATGCCACAAAATTTACAAAAGAGGGTTCAGTGAACTTCGGTTACACTCTGAAAAATGGTAATCTGGAATTCTATGTGAAGGATACTGGCATCGGAATTCCAAGGGAGCATCACGAGAAGATTTTTGAAAGATTCTTCCAGGTTGACAATGTAATTTCAAGGAAATTCGGAGGAACCGGACTGGGACTGTCAATCTGCAAGGCCTATGTTGAACTCCTCGGCGGAAAGATCTGGGTAAACTCCGAATCAGGACGCGGAACGGATTTTCGTTTTACTCTTCCATATAAGCTTCCCGGTGGCCAGGAAAAAGCACTCTGATGCGGACTCTGTCGTAAAATGCAACAAATTGCTGATCAGATCGTTTAATATTCAGACCTTTCAAAAGCATATGAAGTGGCATAATATTTGACGGATTTTAGTACTTTTATATCTGAATTCAATGATCCGGTAAAGGCTTCCTGCTTCTTACAACTGACTTACTATGAAAAACCGTTCAGACTTATTTATAATCATTGCCATGAGTTTTATGGCGCTCTTGCTGAAGAGCTGTGTTATTCTCAAGCTACCCGAAGTGAAAACAGGTGAGTTGACCGAAATTGGTCCCACAACAGCCACTGGCGGTGGCGAGGTAACAAGTGACGGAAATGCTGACATTATGGTGAGGGGTGTGTGCTGGGATACCCGTAAGTCGCCTGATATTGAGGATGAGAGAACAACAGACGGCTATGGAATTGGAACGTTTACAAGCAGTATATCTGGACTTCTCCCTGAAACCACTTATTATTTAAGAGCTTACGCTGTAAACAGCGAGGGGACATCATATGGCAGCCAGGTTACTTTTACAACCAGCCTTTATGCAGCTCCTGTGCTTACTACACGAGCCGTGACAAGGATTACTCAGACGACGGCCTCTTCGGGCGGAGATATTACAAATGATGGTGGTATCCCTATCGCTCAGAGGGGTGTGTGCTGGAGCAGCACAAAACCATTGCCAGATATAAGCGACTCAAAAACAACAAATGGTCCAGGATCTGGAGGATTTGAAAGCAGTCTGACAGGATTGACAGGTAATACAACATATTACGTCAGGGCCTATGCCACTAATGAACAGGGCACAGGTTATGGGCCAGCTGTACAGTTCAAGACGGGAGCCCTTCCTCCGACTGTAACAACAGCTGTTATTAATCCCACATCTCCTTCAACGGCTGTAGGAGGTGGTCAGGTGACTGGCGAAGGTGGATCGGCCGTAACCGCCAGGGGGGTTTGCTGGAGCACTGTTGCCAATCCGACAACCGCCAACAGTCACACAACTGACGGCGTCGGTATAGGCCAGTTTGATAGCAATCTGGGTTCACTTACTGCGAATACAACCTACCATGTCAGGGCGTATGCCACCAACAGCGCCGGCACCTCGTATGGGGCAGACAGGGAGTTTACAACTGATCCGGTTGCAATAAGCGACATTGACGGGAATTCCTATGCTGTTGTCAGGATCGGGACACAATTGTGGATGGCGGAAAACCTGATGACAACCAGGCTGCATGACGGAACACCAATTGAATTGACTGAAGCAGCCGGAGACTGGGCCTCTCTCTCCGGGGGCGGATATTGCTGGTACGGGAACAGCAGCGCCAACGGAAGCGTTTATGGAGCTCTGTACAACTGGAACGCTGTCAGTTCCGGGACATTATGTCCGGCAGGCTGGCATGTTTCAACCGATAACGACTGGCTGACAATGAAGGATTTCCTTGGCGGAGAGCTGGTTGCCGGAGGCAAACTGAAAGAGACAGGTACATCGCACTGGGTCAGTCCGAATACCGGTGCCACTGACGAGTTTGACTTTACAGCGCTGCCTGGTGGCTGGCGTACCGACGCCGGAGCCTTCCAGGGGTTGCGTAGCATCGGATACTGGTGGACATCCACGCCCATTGTACCCAATGCCTGGTACCGCCATATTCAGAATGACAGCGAAAAACTTTTCAGAGTTTATGCGGGTCATAATTTTGGGATGTCTGTGAGGTGTGTCAAGGACTGACACCCCTGATTATTATATAATTGTTTATTGTAAGGACCTTTGACGGAAGTGAGCCGGAAACCAAGTGGCATAAGTAATCTTATGGTTCGGGTCAAATTATGGCGGGCTTCTGTGAAGTAACTGCGGAAAGAATGTTTGAATTTAAGCTTATAAGCATTTTCCCTTTTACACAATTATTCACATGAAATGTAGTTTAATGGAGTATGTAATTCTAATAATTGATGAAAAGAAAATTCAGGATTTCAAACGTTCTGCTGATTTCGCTATATCTGTCAGCAGTTATTATCTTTTTCGGCTGTAAGAAAGATCCGGTTTTACCAACAATTGCAACAAGTGCGCCGGCAAACATTACATCCTCTTCTGCAACTACAGGAGGTAATATTACATCAGATGGCCGGGCTTCGGTAACAGACAGAGGTATATGCTGGGCATTAACTGCCAATCCGACAGTAGAAAATAATAAGATCGCATCCGGAACCGGAGATGGCATTTTCTCGGCTGATATATCCGGATTGCAGCTGGCTACAACCTATCATGTAAGAGCCTATGCGGTTAACAGTGTCGGAACTGCTTACGGCGAGGATAAGGAGTTCACAACACTTGCTGTGACTCCGGCTATTACAACAAGGGAAATCGGGACTGTTTCATGGACGACTGCCACGTCAGGGGGAATCAATATTTCAGATGGGGGTGCGGCAATAACAGCCAGAGGAATCTGCTGGAGCACATCTTCAGGTCCGTTAGCGACTGGTTCCCACACCGAAGACGGATCAGGAACAAGCGCCTTTGTGAGTAATCTGACAGAATTGACACCAAATACAGTTTATTATGTTAGGGCTTATGCAACAAACAGCATGGGGACAACCTATGGTAATGAGCTTTCTTTCAGAACTTCACCTGTTACAGTACCTTCACTTACAACTGAAGCAGTAACAGCGGTTACTCTCAATGGAGCGGTCTCAGGAGGAAACAACATTGTCCAGAACGGAGGTGAGATTCTTGATAAGGGAGTTTGCTGGGATACAAATGAAAACCCGACCACTTCCGACAATCATAAATCAGCAGGAACGGGAACTGCGAGATTTTCAACCGATATTGACGGACTGGATCCTGCAACAATTTATTATGTAAGAGCTTACGCAAGAAACAGTGCAGG
>CAZKTX010000080.1:0-11230 GCA_964555805.1 uncultured Rikenellaceae bacterium | reverse complement strand
AACTCTCTGTCCATCCCCCAATGAAGTACTGCCATCATCACCTGTACGGGTATATATCTTCATGGGCAATCATGATTTTTTCTACGAGTACTTGATCCGGTCCTTGTTCAGAACATCGGAAGCAATCTCACCGTCAAACAGCCTTATTATCCTTTCGGCATGCCTGGCAATATCTTCTTCGTGGGTAACAACAATTACAGTATTACCTGCCTTATGAATGGCATCCAGTAAACCCATAATGTCGATCGATGTTTTACTGTCGAGGTTTCCTGTGGGCTCGTCAGCGAGGATGATTGAAGGTTTATTTACAAGAGCCCTGGCAATAGCAACGCGCTGACGCTGTCCGCCCGACAATTCATTAGGTTTGTGCTCCATCCTGTCGCCCAAACCTACCTGCTCCAGTGTATCAACAGCCACCTTTTCCCTGTCTGTTTTGGGTACTCCGGCATAAATCAAGGGCAGTGTAACGTTCTCAAGCGCGGTGTATCTCGGGAGCAGGTTGAATGTCTGGAATACAAAACCTATCTCCTTGTTCCTGATCTCCGCCAGGTAATCATCCGCCATCTTGCTCACATCAGTACCATTCAGGATATATACACCGCTTGACGGTGTATCAAGACATCCGAGCAGGTTCATAAGAGTCGACTTTCCGGATCCCGAAGGACCCATAATTGCAACGTATTCATTTCTGTTGATTGTTACAGAAACAGATCTCAATGCCCTGACTATTACTGAACCTATCTGATAGTTCTTAACAATATCATGAATTTCAATTACTTTATCCATAGTGCACCTTGATTTGAAGTTTCGAAATTAGACTAATTATATTAAATACGAAATAATTAAAACTTAATTATTGTTAATACCTGACAGTGAAATCGTACCGTGCCATTCCCTTTCTGAAAAACACAATTCCCATCCTGAAAATGTCAACTGAGATTGTAACTTTTCCGTGCTTTTTTATGTCCTTCCAGGCATCCGACATTGACCGTGATGAATGAATATCATCAAGAATGACTACACTGTCCTGCCCCGACATTTCGGCGACCTCGTTAAAATATTTTACAACCGGCTCCTTTCTATGGTTTCCGTCGATAAAGATAAGTCCTGGCGATACAGCCTTCTTTTTTAACCCTGGAAGGAGCTCATCGAATGATCCGGTCATTATTTTGATATTGTTCAGCCCCGACATTCTGAAGTTTTCCCTCGCGATTTCAGAAGTTGCCGGGCAGCCTTCCATTGTAATAACCTCTGCGCCGGGGCTTGAGGCGGCCATGTACATTGTGCTTATGCCGAGCGAAGTTCCGAATTCAAGGATTCCGGATCTACCGAAACTGGATGCCATATTGGCAAGTAGTATCCCGTATTTCTTCGGAACTGATGAATATCTGGCAATGTCGGACACTTTCCTGAGTTTCGGTTTCATAATTCTGGAGCCTGCGCCAAGATCAGTTACAATTATTGATCTTGTATCTGCAAGCAGCCTGGTTCTTGTCTTTTCAATATTACAGACAACATCGGGATCGATTTTATTCCGGAAAACATCTGAAACAAGACTGAACACAAATGGACTGTGTATGCCATGTCCCCTCCGGTGCTTTGAAAATGCAAGGTAATTAAGGTACTCGGGGACGCATGACAAGTCCATAGGTCGCATGATTTTTAGTGTTAGGACAGGTCACCAAAAATAATTATTTTCGGGTATCATTTTACTTACTTTTTCCACGGACATAAAATGCAGGATCTTCTTGAAACTAACATAACCTATCTTCAGGGCGTGGGGCCGAAGCGGGCGGAGCTGCTTAATCAGGAACTCGGCATTCAGACGTTCAGGGATCTCCTTTATCATTTTCCGTACAGGTATATCGACAGGACCAGATTTTATACAATTGCGGAACTGGAGCCTGATATACCGCTGGTCCAGGTAAAAGGATACATAAAGAGATATTACACCGAAGGGCAGGGCAAGGGGAAACGTCTTGCAGCCGATTTTCAGGATGGAACCGGTACATTAAAGCTTATATGGTTCAAGGGCACCAAATGGATAATGGGAACTTATGTTCCTGATGTGGAATACATTGTTTTCGGCAAGCCGGGCGTTTTCAACGGTGTTGTCAATATAATACATCCTGAGATTGAGGCATCGGAGAAAGCATCAACCAGGATAACTTCAGCATTGCAGGCTCAGTATAACACAACTGAAAAGCTGAAGAACCAGTTTATCACATCAAAAACAATCGGCAAGTTTACGGGATCAATCCTGAAGCAGCTGAAATACAGGATTCCTGAGACCCTCCCCAACTATCTGATTTCAGGCCATAACCTTATGAGCCTGCATGATGCAATTCATAAAATTCATTTCCCGGCAAACAATGCGGAAATTGAAAGGGCAAGGTACCGGCTGAAATTCGAGGAACTTTTTTACATTGAACTTAACCTGCTAAGATTCAAAACAATACGTTCGCGTAAATACAAGGGGTTTGTTTTCTCCAGCGTAGGAGAGCATTTCAACAGTTTTTATTATAACAATCTCCCGTTTTCCCTCACGGAAGCCCAGAAAAGAGTGATGAAGGAGATAAGGAGGGACCTTGGCTCCGGCAGGCAGATGAACAGGCTACTCCAGGGGGATGTGGGAAGCGGGAAAACACTTGTAGCCCTCATGAGCATGCTGATCGCAATCGACAACGGATACCAGGCATGCCTTATGGCTCCGACTGAGATACTGGCAAACCAGCATTATAACACTATCTGCCAAATGCTGGAAGGAATAGGGATCAACGTAAGTCTGCTTACCGGATCGTCAAAAAAGAGCCTGAGAAAGGGGATTGATGAATCGCTCAGGGACAAGACACTGCATATTCTGATTGGCACCCATGCACTTATAGAAGAAAATGTAATATTCAACAACCTGGGTCTTGTAATTATAGATGAACAGCATCGCTTTGGAGTAGCCCAGCGTGCAAGGCTCTGGGAAAAGAGCGCCAATCCTCCGCATATCCTTGTGATGACTGCCACTCCAATTCCGCGAACGCTCGCAATGACACTTTACGGCGACCTTGATGTATCGGTTATTGATGAACTTCCTCCCGGACGGGTTCCGGTGAAGACCATGCACTTTACTGATCCGGAACGGAATAAAGTTTTCGGTTTCATCAGGAAGCAGATAGACGAAGGAAGACAGATATTCGTTGTTTACCCTCTGATTCAGGAGTCGGAGAAAATGGACTATAAGAATCTGGAGGACGGATGGGATACAATATCAAGAGTGTTTCCGGCCCCGAAATACTGCATCAGCATTGTGCATGGCAAGATGACGCCTGCTGAGAAAGAGACATCTATGAAGCTCTTTAAGGAAGGACATGCAAATATCCTTGTGGCAACTACTGTAATTGAAGTCGGGGTGGATATACCGAATGCTTCGGTTATGATTATAGAAAGTGCTGAAAGGTTCGGGCTTTCCCAGCTTCACCAGCTCAGGGGAAGGGTTGGAAGGGGAAGCGATCAGTCGTACTGCATTCTAATGACATCCGATAAACTATCGAAAGAAGCAATTGCAAGACTGGAAGTAATGGTAAGGACTTCAGACGGATTTGAGATTGCTGAAACAGATCTGCGCCTCAGGGGACCGGGTGACATTGAAGGCACACTCCAGAGTGGAATTCCGTTCGACCTTAAGATCGCCAGTCTTGGCAAGGACGGTCAGATAATTGAACATGTAAGAAATATTGCTGAAGGGATACTGGCAAAAGATCCGACACTTGGAAATGAGGAGAATTTTGTCCTCGTTTCTGAGCTTGGAAGATTGTTCAGCGTAAAGCAGTCGTGGAGCAATATCAGTTAAGCAGATCAAGTTTCTGGTTGCCAGATGCTGTTGCCAGTTGCTAGTTGCCAGTTGCTAGTTAATCAATTCCTAACCAGTAACCAGCAACAAGTAACCAGTAACCAGTAAAATTGGTTAATTAGAATGATTATAAATAATTTCAGTGAAATTAAAACCTGACAAAAAACAGTTCTTGTAAACTAAGCTTTGATAAATTTGACCTCTTCAAACCGGACTGATGTTCAGATGAAAGAATCAGTTTTAAAAGACAAGATACAGCATGAAGGGACTGTTAAAGAAGTTAGCGTGTCTTCGGTTGTTGTAAGCATAGTCTCCTGCGCTGCATGTGCGGGCTGCCAGGCCCGGGGATTCTGCGGGATGACTGAAAATGAGGAGAAAATAATCGATATAAAGGGAAAGTACGATGTGTTTCCTGGCGACAAGGTAACAGTCCAGATGGAGGAATCAACCGGCATGAAAGCGGTAGTACTCAGTTACCTTGTTCCTGTTTTTATTGTTGTCGGAGGACTGATAATCCTTCAATCTCTTTCCCTTAATGAACTTACGGCAGGTTTAATTTCAATTGCCCTGCTTGTTCCGTGGTTTCTGATCCTTTACCTTTTTCGGGGAAAAATTGACAGGAGTTTCACTTTTACTCTAAAAACATAATATAGATGAGTTCGACAATTCTAATTACTATAATCAGTCTGAGCCTCCTGGCGTTTCTCTCAGCAGTCATCCTCTATTTTGTTGCGCAGAAATTCATGGTTTATGAGGACCCTAGGATTGATGAGGTTCAGGCTCTTTTGCCGGCGGCAAATTGCGGGGGATGCGGTTTTGCGGGATGCAGGAACCTTGCCGAGGCAATTGTCAAGTCAGAGAGCTTTGAAGGGCTCAATTGTCCTGTCGGCGGAGCCTCAGTAATGGGCGACATTGCGTCAATCCTGGGGCGAACACCACCTGTTTCGGATCCTAAGGTTGCAGTGCTTAAATGCAACGGGTCGCCTGAATACCGTCCCCGTACTACTGTATACAACGGAGCTGCAGATTGCCGGATAGTTCACGGTCTTTATGCAGGCGAAACTGACTGCAGCTATGGGTGCCTCGGATACGGTGATTGCGAAAGGGCATGCGCTTTTGATGCACTTCACATCAATCAGGTTTCGCTGCTGCCGGAGATCTCAGATGAAAAATGCACTTCCTGCGGCGCCTGTGTAAAGGCATGCCCGAGAAGTCTTATTGAGTTACGCAAAAAAGCAAAAAAAGACAGGAAAATATATGTGGCATGCTCAAATTGTGACAAGGGAGGACCTGCAAGAAGAGCCTGCAAGGTTGCATGCATAGGCTGCGGCAAATGCGTGAAGGTTTGTGCATTTGATGCTATCACCCTGGAAAACAATCTTGCATATATCGATGCCGGCAAATGCACATTTTGCAGGAAATGTGCCGGGGAGTGTCCCACAAATGCAATAATTGAGGTCAATTTCCCACCGAGAAAACCAAAGGCTGAAGCAGAGGTTGAAGCGGTAAATGCTTAGTAATGACAATTTAAACTGAATAATTGTGCTCAAAACATTCCCAACAGGTGGTGTTCATCCACCCGAAAACAAGCTTACAGCAGGAATTCCCATTGAGTATCTTCCTGTTCCCGGGAACATTGTCGTTCCTCTGTCACAGCATATCGGCGCTCCTGCCAATCCTGTTGTTTCAAAGGGCGATTATGTAAAAACCGGGCAGCTTATTGCAGAAGGAAAAGGATTCGTCACTTCCAATGTACATTCTCCGGTTTCAGGCAAGGTGAGCAGGATAGATACTGTTGCTGACAGTTCCGGATTGAAGCAGACTGCTGTCTTCATCGATGTTGAGGGTGACGAGTGGATTGAAACAATCGACCGGAGCAGTGCAATTATAAAAGAGATAAAACTCTCGCCGGAAGAGATTGTAAAAAAATGCTTTGAGTCAGGTATTGTAGGGATGGGAGGAGCTGCCTTCCCTTCGCATATCAAGCTAAACGTTCCATCAGGGAAAAAATGTGATGTACTTATAATCAACGGAGTGGAATGCGAACCTTATCTTACTTCCGACCACAGGCTGATGCTTGAGAAGGGAGAAGAGATATTTGTTGGTATCAGCATCCTGATGAAAGCCCTGAAGGTTGAAAAGGCCATGATAGGCATTGAGAACAACAAGCCTGATGCAATTGCCCGGATGACATCACTTGCTTCATCATTCAAAGGCATAACCGTTCACCCGCTTAAAGTCAAGTATCCGCAGGGTGCAGAAAAACAGCTCATTAAAGCTCTGATCAACAGAGAAGTTCCATCTGGCAGGCTCCCCATTGATGTGGGAGCGGTGGTCCACAATGCAGGAACGGCATTTGCTGTGTATGAGGCTGTTCAAAAGAACAAGCCGCTCATTGAAAGGGTTGTAACTGTTACAGGAAAGTCGGTGTCAAAGCCAGGTAACTATATGGTTCGGATAGGAACTCCCATTTCCCTGGTTCTGGAAGCAGCCGGAGGAATTCCAGCCGATACAGGCAAGATTATTAACGGCGGACCGATGATGGGCAAGGCGGTAAGTAACACAGATGCACCTGTTGTGAAGGGAATGTCGGGAATAGTTCTCGTCCCTGCAACTGAGGCTGGCAGAATGGACTCAAATCCCTGCATAAGGTGTTCAAAGTGCATTTCAGTCTGCCCCATTCATCTTGAACCATATCTGTTGATGACGCTGTCGGAGAGAGGCATGTTTGAACGTGCCGGAAAAGAAAGAATAACTGATTGCATGGAGTGCGGCTCCTGCAGTTATACCTGTCCGGCCGGCAGGCCTCTTCTTGATTATATCAGGCTCGGCAAGTCAACTGTTATAAGAATGGCCCGCCAGAAAGTATTAAAATAAACAGAATTCATCTGACATATGACTAATTTGCTGAATATATCCCCATCGCCTCACGCGCACGGGAAAGAATCAACCCGGAAGCTGATGACAAATGTTGTCATTGCTCTTATGCCTGCTTTTATTATCTCAGTCTTTTACTTTGGCGCCGGAGCAGTAATTGTAACAGCTACATCCGTTATTTCATGTCTTCTTTTTGAATATCTGATACAGAGGTTCATGTTTAAAAAGCCGGTTTCCATTACTGATGGTTCAGCTCTTGTGACAGGTATACTTCTTGCTTTTAACCTTCCTTCAAATATCCCCGTGCTTATAGTAGTTATCGGGAGCTTTGTTTCAATAGTAATTGCTAAGATGACTTTCGGAGGACTTGGGAACAATCCTTTCAACCCAGCACTTGTCGGAAGAGTATTTATGCTTATATCGTTCCCTGTACAGATGACGACCTGGCCGGTGCCCAGGGGTTTGGGAACGGGTTATCTGGATGCGGTAACTGGCGCCACCCCGCTTGCAATATTAAAGGGAGGGCTGGCAAGGGGCCAATCACTCCCTGAAATCATGGGTCAGCTTCCTACACCGGCTCAGATGTTTTTAGGGAATATAGGAGGATCAATGGGTGAGGTTGCTGCCGTCGCTCTGCTCATAGGGTTTGTATGGCTCCTGATAAGAAAAGTAATAACCTGGCACATCCCCGTTGCCGTTGTGGGAAGCATTGCAGTATTTACAGGCATATTATGGCTTGTAAATCCCGAAAAGAATGCTGATCCCATGTTCCATATCCTTGCAGGAGGTGTACTTCTGGGAGCTATTTTTATGGCTACCGATTATGTTACATCGCCCATGGTACCAAAAGCCATGATTATATACGGATGCGGGATTGGAATAATCACAGTCGTTATCCGTGTTTACGGAGCCTATCCCGAGGGAGTTTCGTTCGCAATACTTATCATGAATGCGTTAGTCCCGCTGATGAATGCTTACATTAAACCCAAAAGATTTGGGGAGGAGGTAAAAAATGGCTAAGACTGAATCGACTTTCAGGAACATGGTGCTGTCGCTCACGATGATTGCACTTGTATCATCAGCGTTGCTCGGGTTTGTTTATGAAATGACAAAGGAACCCATTGCCCTTTCTAATCTTAATAAAAAGCTTGACGCAATACGACAGGTTGTCCCTGATTTTACAAACAATCCGAACGATGAGATGTTCCTTCTTCCCACTGGCGAAGGAGACAGCCTTGAGGTATACCCTGCCAAAAAAGATAATGAAATCGTGGGCTATGCTGTAAATACTTATACAAACAGAGGCTTCAGCGGAAACATAACCCTGATGGCAGGTTTCAGGCCCGACGGGACCATAATAAATGTAACAGTCCTGGAGCATAAGGAAACACCGGGGCTGGGGAACAAAATGGCTGAGCCGGAATTCAAGGATCAGTTTAATGGCAAGCATCCTGCCGATTTCGCACTCAGGGTAAAAAAAGACGGTGGTCCTGTTGATGCAATTACTGCTGCAACAATCAGCTCAAGGGCATTCTGCGACGGAGTTCAGAGGGCTTATAACACGCTTCAGAAAGGAGGAATAAAATGAATCAGCTTCAAAATTTCACAAAAGGACTCCTGAAGGAGAATCCTATTCTTGTAATGGTTCTGGGAACCTGCCCTACCCTTGCCACAACTTCCTCCTCGGTTAACGGGATGAGCATGGGGCTTGCTACAACATTTGTTCTGATAGGATCAAATGTGGTTATCTCGCTATTGTCGAAGATGATCCCCGACAAGGTCAGGATACCGGCGTTCATAGTGGTAATTGCCTCATTTGTAACAGTTGTTGACCTTCTCATGCAGGCCTATGTACCGGATCTCTACAAAACCCTGGGCATCTTTATTCCCCTGATAGTAGTAAACTGTATAGTCCTTGGCCGCGCCGAAGCTTTTGCCAGCAAGAACTCAGTATTGTCTTCATTAATTGACGGGGCCGGAATGGGGTTGGGATTCACTCTTGCCCTTGGCATACTTGGCGCTTTCCGTGAACTGCTTGGAAGCGGAGCTGTTTTCGGATATAAGTTCATTCAGGGCGATGGCATCCTGGTTTTCATACTTGCTCCGGGAGCTTTTATAGCATTGGGATACATGATAGCACTTGTAAATAAGATCAAACAGAATTAAACCTGAAGACAATGGAATATATCCTGATAATCATATCGGCACTCCTTGTTAATAACATTGTTCTTGCACAGTTTCTGGGGGTGTGTCCCTTTCTTGGAGTATCAACAAAGGTGAATACGGCACTGGGCATGGCAGCGGCTGTTACATTTGTTATCGTACTGGCTACAATCGCCACATATCTCATCCAGGTTTATGTCCTCCAAAAACTCGGCATAGGTTTCATGCAGACAATCACATTCATTCTGGTGATAGCAGCGCTGGTTCAGATGGTTGAAATAATTCTCAAGAAGGTAAGCATGCCGCTGTACCAGGCTCTCGGTATCTTCCTGCCGCTGATCACGACGAACTGCGCAGTGCTCGGAGTGGCAATCCTGGTTATAAAAAAGGACTACAATCTCCTTGAGGGAGTTGTTTTTGCCGCATCAACCGCCCTGGGATTCGGCCTTGCATTAATCATTCTGGCAGGTATTAAGGAACAATTCGAACTAGTTGATATACCAAAAGGAATGCGGGGAGTTCCAATTTCTCTTGTTACAGCAGGGATTCTTGCACTGGCCTTCATGGGATTTGCTGGAATAGTATAAACATATGTATGCTTGTATCCGAATATTATAGCATACTTGGCATCCCGGTGAATTCATCGCTTGAAGACATCAGGAAAGCATACAGAAAGAAAGCCAGGTTATATCATCCCGATATTAACCAGACTCCGGGAGCAAAGGAAAAATTCATTGAAGCCACTGAGGCCTATGATTTCCTTATGGCAAACCATGGGAAGGGACAGCTTGATGATCAGGACTATTTCAGGGTGGTTGAGGAGTGGAGAAAATACAGACAGGACCGGTCGCGCCAGCGTGCACAGTATTATGCCAGAAGCTCATTCAATCAATTCAAAAACAGCAAGTATTATAAATCTACCAGGATCTTTAATCTGACATCGGCTGTTTTTGCCTTTGCCGTTTCACTTACAATCTTCTTTTTTGCAATCATGGGATACGTCCTGAGGCTCAGGGATCCAATCCCCGGAACTGAAAAAACAACAATCTTCTCATTCATAGTTCTTCTTATTTTAAGCCTTATACTCCTCTCCGTATCAGGCGTCTATCTCAAGGCTTACATTGACGACAACCGGAAAAAGAAAAGAAAAAAGTAAGCCGCCGGCATCATTTTTGATCATATTCTGTCACAAAACACCACTCAGGATCGTTATACTAAGGGTTCCTTTTTTGAGCATGCGGCCCTGAGGAACCTGAGCTTAGATAGTACTAATCAAAATCAATTGATTATGAAGAAGATAATCCAAATCTCATCCCGGACCTCCCTCCTGATATTAATGCTGTTAATGCTGTCATGCAGCAAGAAGGAAGACGGTCCGGTCACTGATCCTGTTCCGATTGACCTGACTGAGGCTCAGGCGATAATTATTGAATCAGGCAATGAGTTCGCATTCGACATCTTCGGTAAGGTTCTTGAAAATGCCGGACCCGTTCAGAACCTCATGATCTCTCCGCTGAGCATTTCATATGCACTTTCAATGACTTTAAACGGTGCAACAGGTGAAACCAGGGATGCAATGCAGGAAGCACTCAGGATCAACGGTATTGACCAGGAAACGCTTAATAAATCGTACAAGGCTCTCACAAGCGCACTGCTCACGATTGACAAGCGGGTACTTATTTCAATTGCCAACTCGGTGTGGACAGAAGATGATTTCGAAGTAAAAAAGGCTTTCATCGACGTGCTAACGAGTTACTATGACGCCGAGTCAAAGGCATTTGATATTGGCGATCCGTCAGCCCCCGGTCTGATGAATAGCTGGATCGAAGAGAAGACAAACGGACTTATAAAGGAAATGATAGATCAATTACCTGATAATACTGTAATGCTGCTGATCAATGCAATCTATTTCAAGGGACAATGGAAACTTCAGTTTGACGAGTCCAAAACTGTCGATGAAGCTTTCTTCAAAAACGGAAACTCACAGGTTACTGTGCCTATGATGAAGCAGAAGAAAGACTTTAATGTATTTGAAGGAAATGGCTTCAAAATTGCCGAATTTCCGTATGGGCAGGGCAATTATGTAATGGATGTAATTCTGCCCGACGACAAGGAAGGATTGAGCAGCACTCTTGCTCTGATTAACAACGGGGATTATGAGCTGTGGGTTAACCAGATGGCAGAACGGGAGATCGAAGTATCCTTTCCGAGGTTCAAATACGGATTCAAGAGAACACTTAAGGACATACTCTCGGATATGGGAATGGGAATTGCATTCACTGAATTTGCTGATTTTTCAAACATCTCGGAACAGTATGATCTTCTTCTGAATGATGTTGCACATCAGAC
>CAZKTX010000079.1:1916-12013 GCA_964555805.1 uncultured Rikenellaceae bacterium | reverse complement strand
TGCAGAATAAGATTATCACATCAGAGCTCGTTGTAAGAGGGTCGTCGTCACTGAAGTAAATCAGCCAGCCTGCCTTTTTCCCCTGCCCTTATACCCTTTTCAGTCATCTTAAGAGTACAGCATTCGGCAGAAACATCGTGCTGGAACACAAGAATGTAATTCCCGGCAAGCGCCTCCTCAAGCAGCCTGGATTTTTCATCAATTGTCCGGAGCGATTCAATGTCGTAACTCATATTCCAGATAAGCGGCAGATGGGCGATTGTAGGGATAAGATCGCCGGTGTAAACAAGCGTCTTACCTTTATATTTTATGACAGGGATCATCAGACCGGGAGTATGACCGTAAAATATCCTGACTGAAAATCCTTCAAACAGTTCACAGTCCTCATCAACAAGATTCAGATGACCGCTGTCGCCGAGCGGCAGGATATTCTCCTCAAGAAAGGCATCCTCCTCCCTCGGATTGTTCCTGACTGCCCACTCCCACTGGGTGCGGCTCACGTGGTAAATTGCATTCGGGAATGTCAGCTCAAATCCGGCCCCTTCCTTGCTTTTAACAACCCCGCCGCCGCAATGATCGGCATGAAGGTGAGTGAGCACCACATCTGTAATGTCCTCAGGTTCAATGCCTCGATTGCGTAGTCCTCCCAAAAGCCCCTCCCCGCCGTGTATGTAGGTGTGCCTGAAAAATTTTTCATCCTGCTTGTCGCCCCAGCCGGTATCGACGAGAATCTTCCGGCCTTCGGTTTCAACTATAATCGACCGGAGGGTGAGAACAATAAGATTGTTTTCATCGGCGCTGTAAACCCTCGACCAGAGCGCTTTGGGAATCACCCCGAACATGGCGCCGCCGTCTACCTTGAAATTTGCAATATTAAAGATGTCCACGTTCATAATGCAATTATAAGAAATTCCGGATATACAAAGGTAAAATGCCTTTTTTCAAATCATCTCCGGTTAGGATTATTTTATTAATTTTCCCCTTGTTTCTGCCGGATATGACAGATGCTGTTAAACAAATAACAATAAAACTATGATTCACATGAAAAAACTTCTCCTCACAATGCTTTCATTCATGCTTGTCCTATCGCTGTCAGCCCAGGTAACAGGCAAGGTTATGGACAACCTTTCGATGAAGAGCGCTATCCTGAAAATGGAAAGGAAATATGCAATCTATCTTCCTCCCGATTACTTCACATCCGAGCGGAGTTATCCGGTGCTCTACCTCCTGCATGGAGCCGGCGACGATCAGACAGGCTGGGTTCAGTTCGGCGAAGTGCTTCATATTACCGACAATGCAATCGATGAAGGAAAAGCAACTCCAATGATTATTGTAATGCCCGATGCGAATACCGGTACCCGGGGTTATGTAAATGATGCAAAGGGAGAGTGGCGCTTTGAGGATTTCTTTTTTGAGGAGTTCATGCCATATATCGAAAAGACATATAGAATAAAGGGCGAAAAAAGGTATCGCGCCATTGCAGGCCTCTCAATGGGCGGTGAAGGAACTTTTATTTACGCACTCCACCATCCGGAACTATTCTCGTCAGCCTGCCCGCTGAGCGCCGCCACAGGGCCCGGAACCATGGAGGAGATGAAAGACTACAGGCTCTGGAAGACAGGAGACGGAATTACTGATGCCCAGAAAAAAGCATATTTCGAAAAATACAGTGTTCTGAACCTGATAGAGAACATTAAAGACGATCAGAAAAGAGCCGTGAGATGGTATATCGACTGCGGGGACGATGATTTTCTTTTTGAGGGTAACTCGCTTGTGCATATTGCAATGCGTAAAAAGGAGATACCTCACGAGTTTCGAATCCGTGATGGCGGCCATTCATGGAACTACTGGAGGACAGCCCTTCCCGTGGTGCTTGAATTCATCTCAGCAAGCTTCCATCAGAATTAATAAATCCCTGCTGTAACCGGGAAAAGGCGGCATAAACTTACTTGTGCTGCCTTTTTTTGCTATTTACCCTTTTTTGATGTCATCTGGGCCATTATTCTCATCAGAAGCCTTATCATCTGGTATGATGTCCAGCCTCTTAATCGCGACCACCAGGTTCTGCGCCTGAGAAACTCCTCGAAAGTAACCTGCCTGCAGTCATTTTTTATTATTTCAGTCAGGATTTTTTCAAAACCCGATGCAAAGGACTCATCCATTATATTCACATTCATCTCGATGCTCCCGTAATCGCTTATATGGTTGAGGTTGTAACTGCCTACGCTGCACCACTTCCCGTCGACTGTGGCCACCTTTGCATGGAGGTTCGCCGGAGTGTATTCATATATTTTAATGTTGTTCCGAAGTATATATTCATAAAGAAAGCTTGTGGCCCTCTTGAACATGGGAGCATCCGACTTTGCCGGAAGCACTATTCTGATATCCACTCCCCTGGCGCTTGCCAGCCTGAATAGCTTTCTCTCAAGCCTTCCCGGCAGAAAGTAACTTGCAAAAATAATCATGTGATGCCGGGCATTCTTGAGAGCAGCCCTGTAACTCCTTAGTATCTCTATCTTGTTCCGGTACCAGTTGTTTTCAACAACCCTCAGACTTATATTCTGATCATACGAAGAAGTCGAATACACTATCTCCGCTGCTCTCTCATCCTTCGAAATGAAAGCCTTGTTCCATATCTTCCTGCAGATGCTGTTTACGTGAATGCACTCAGGACCCTTGATCAGTACAGCAAAGTCGAGCCATTCCCTCGCCGCGGGAGTACTGTTATACCTGTCGGCAAAATTCATCCCGCCGATTATAGCCAGTTCACCATCCGTCAGAATAACCTTGTGATGAAGCCTGAGGCTGAGCTGGAATCCCTTTGTTATGAAAACCGGTGAGAAAAACCGGAAGAGAATACCTGAATCCTCTATAGTGTCGATGAACTCCTTTGTAAGGTATTTTGTGCCGAAGGCATCAAGGAGCATATATATCCTGACACCTCTGCGCGCCGCCCTCACAAGGGCATCGACTACCCGCCGGCCGGTGTTATCCTCGTCAATTATGTAGGTCTGGAAATGGATATACTGCTTTGCCGCATCAATAGCCCTTATAACAGCCGAGAAAAAGGGCTCTCCGCTCTGCAGAAGTTCCACGTGATGTCCTTCCTTGTAATCATGCTTCGGGGGACGTACCATAAAATCATTACTGCGTTATCAAACCGGTACACAAATATAATTATTTAGGCTGACATCGGTAACTCCCTGAAAAAGGCTAATTTTGGCGCCGGATACCCTATTGAACCAGGATCCTGATAATTATATAAGGTATCCATTAATTCAACATCTGGAATGAGGATACATTTCATTGCCGTCGGTGGTGCCGTGATGCACAATCTGGCCATTGCGCTCCACCTTAAAGGATATAAGGTGACTGGTTCGGACGACGAGATTTTCGAACCCTCACGCTCAAGGCTTGCCGGCTATGGCCTTCTGCCTGAAAAAGCAGGGTGGCACCCCGGAAAAATCACAGATGATATTGATATAGTCATCCTCGGAATGCACGCCAGGGCTGAAAACCCTGAACTGCTCAGGGCAACTGAACTGGGATTGAGGATAATGTCATTCCCTGAATTTATTTATGAGCAGACGAAGAATAAGAAGAGGATCGTTGTTGCAGGAAGCCACGGGAAGACAACAACCACTGCAATTATAATGCATGTTCTGAAAACCCTCGGGGTCAGGTTCGATTACATGGTGGGCTCATCAATAGAAGGTTATGAAACGATGGTAAGCCTGTCGGACGAATCGGAGATTGCTGTCCTTGAAGGCGACGAATATCTTACATCACCCATCGACCGGCGGCCAAAGTTTCACCTGTACATGCCTGATATAGCAGTACTTAACGGAATTGCATGGGACCACATGAATGTCTTTCCCACTTTCGAAAATTACGTTGAACAGTTCAGGATCTTTACCGGCAAAATAACTCCCGGCGGATCGCTGCTTTATTTTAAGGATGACCCCGAAGTGCTTAAAATAGCAGAGTCAGCACGTGATGATATAAAAAAGATCCCTTACCGCGTTCATGCACATTTTCAGAACAAGACAGGGTTCTATGCCGTGACTTGCAATCGTACTGTTCCGCTTAAGTTTTTCGGATGGCACAACATGCAGAATCTGTCCGCCGCCATGGAAGCCTGCCGGGCCGCCGGGATCAGCGCCGACGGATTCTATGATGCGATTGGTAGTTTCAGCGGGACATCCGGCAGACTCCAGGTGATTAAGGAAAATGACTCAGGTGTTTTCTACTACGACTTTGCCCATTCGCCGTCGAAGGTAAGAGCGACAGTCGAGGCTGTCGCCGAACGATACCCCGGACGCGATCTTGTGGCCTGCTTCGAACTGCATACATTCTCGAGCCTTAGCAGAAATTTCCTTCCGTTCTACAGGGGAAGCCTGGAAAAGGCAACAATGGCTTATGTCTATTTCAACCCTCATCAGTTCGAAATGAAAAAACTGGAGCCTCTTTCCCGGGAACTTGTGAAAGATGGTTTCGGAGGAACCAACCTGTCGGTTTTTGACAACTCCTCTGAAATGACAGACCAGCTAAAAAAACTGAAGCTGAGATCACCGGTCTGGCTTTTCATGAGCTCCGGCGATTTTGACGGCTGTAACCTTAAATCGCTTGCTGAAGAGTTGCTTGCGTGATCGATTAATTTGCATAAAATATTTTGCAGATAAAAAAAAAGATCGTTTCTTTGCATCCGCATTTAAAAAGTTCTTTAAACGGTCCATTCGTCTAGTGGTTAGGACGTCAGGTTTTCATCCTGGTAACAGGGGTTCGATTCCCCTATGGACTACTAATTTTCCAAGAAAATTCATAAATAATGGCAAATCATAAATCGTCCGAAAAGAGGATAAGGCAGGAAAGAACAAAGAATGAGGCTAATAAGTATTACGCCAAGACAATGCGTAATGCTCTTAAGAAGATCCGTACAACTTCAAGCAAGGAAGAAGCCGGAACCATGCTGCCTAAGGTTAATTCAATGCTCGACAAGCTGGCCAAGAAGAATATTATTCATTCAAACAAGGCCTCTAACCTCAAGTCCTCTGTAAAGAAACATGTTGACAGCCTGAAATAAGCTTGTTAAATAAATAGTTTCCAAGGGATCCGAAAGGGTCCCTTTTTTTTCTTCATATTCCAGACTTTTCCTAATTTTATATCCGGAAATATGTCTCGTTTATCATGTCAATCAAAATCACCGACTGGGCTGTCGAGGACAGGCCCAGGGAAAAACTTATCAGGAAAGGTATATCCACCCTGAGCGATGCTGAACTGCTTGCAATACTCATCAGTTCGGGAACGCGAAAGAAATCTGCCGTCGACCTCGGGAGAGAACTGCTCGGCTCCGTAAGCAATAACCTCAACTCCCTCGGTAAACTCTCAGTCTCCGACCTTCTGAAATTCAGGGGCATCGGCCCGGCCAGGGCCGTAACAATAAGCGCCGCCCTCGAACTCGGCAGAAGGCGAAACATAGCTGAACTGCCTGATGCAGGCCAGATAAAATGCTCCAGAGATGCCGCCGATATCTTCTTTCCCATCCTTGCAGACCTTCCCCATGAGGAATTCTGGATCCTCTTCCTTAACCGGTCGAACAGGATAATCGACCGGATGAAGATATCCCAGGGCGGCGTCAGCGGTACAGTAACCGATGTGAGGATAGTAATGAAAAAAGCCGTCGAATGGCTCGCTTCCGGAATAATAGTCTGCCATAATCATCCCTCAGGCAATATGAATCCAAGTGATGCAGATTCAAAGATCACCGCGAAGATAAAAGATGCCGGAAGCATTATGGATATACAGCTGCTCGACCACATTATTATCTCGGGAAAGGACTACTACAGCTTTGCCGATAACGGACTTATCTGAAGACCGAAAAGCTCAGGAATTTACATAGGGGTGCCTGGCCGAAACCATGCAGTTGTCGGTGCATACCGAAAGAAGTTCCATAAATGTCACTTTCAGGACAGGGTGAATCATGTCAGGGGCAAGCTCGCATAAGGGCTCCAGGACAAACCTGCGGAGGGGAATTCTCGGATGCGGGACTTCAAGCGCCTCTTTCTTTATCACCTCCGACCCGTAGAGTAGGATATCAATATCGATCGTCCTTGATTTGTATCCATCGCCGTTCCTCAGCCTGCCAAGCTGAGCCTCGATCATAAGTATCCTGCCGAGGAGTCCCGAAGGCCTGAGACTGCTTCTTACCTTCACAACCATATTCAGGAAGCGGTTTTCGCTCCGGAAACCCCAGGGCTCCGTTTCATAGACAGAAGAGCAACTTATAACTTTCCCTATCTCCTCTCCTATCCTTCCGACCGCCAGGGAAAGATTCTTCTCCCTGTCGCCAAGGTTGGTCCCTAATCCCAGAAATATTGTTTTTTCCATACCGGCCGCATATTATCCAAATTTAAGAATTATAAACGTCAATTCACATGTCCAAATTTGATTTTTTATACCTTTGAAACTCATTTTATTAAAGTGCGTTGAAGATGAAAACTTTTCTGAAATATGTCCTTGCAACTATCACAGGGATAATACTCGTGTCAATCCTCTTCTTTGTGATCCTGCTAGCAAGCTTCAGTGCAATGATTGTATCAGGTGACAAACCTGCATCAATTGCCGAAAATTCAGTCCTTGTACTGAAAGCCGGTGTTAACATCCCCGACAAGGGGAACAAATCACCCTATGCAGGCATCGATCTGATAAACATGACAATAACTCCTGCACCCGGACTTAATGAGATACTTCATAATCTGGAGAAGGCAGCCGTAGATGACAAAATCAAGGGTGTGCTTATAGAAAACGGAATGGTGCCTTCAGGATGGGCTACTACGGAAGAACTCAGGGAAGGCCTGAAAAAATTCCGGGAAAGCGGGAAGTTTGTTATAGCCTGGTCAGATTACGTCCTGATGCAGGAAGGCTACTACCTGTCGACAGCTGCCGAGAAAATATATATCAATCCGTCATCGACAGTAGATTTCAAGGGCCTGAGCGGAGAGGTCCTATTCTACAAAAAGGCTCTCGAGAAACTGGGAGTTGAAGTGCAGGTCATCCGGCACGGTAAATTCAAGGGCGCAGTTGAGCCATATATTCTCGACGAACTCAGCAAGGAGAACAGGGAACAGATTAACACCTATGTAGGTTCAATCTGGTCGCATGTTCTTAACAGTATTTCAGCAGATCGCGGCATCCCGGTTGAGAAGCTCAACAGCATTGCCGACAACCTCACAGGTTATGTTGCCCCCGGAGCTCTGGAATCAGGCCTTGTCGACGGACTGCTCTATCACGACCAGCTTATCGATACACTTAAGATCCGCTCGGGACTTACTACCGACGATAAGATTGTATTGGTTCCGATGCACAAGTACACAAAGGTTCCGGAAACCAAAAAGACTGTATTTTCAAGGAACAAGATCTCGGTTGTATATGCATCTGGATCAATAGTCAACGGCAACGGGGGTGAAACAAGTATCGGGGGAGACTCGTTCAGGGATGTAATCAGAAAAGAAAGAAAGGACACGGCAGTCAAGGCAATAGTGCTCAGGGTAAACTCACGCGGCGGGAGCGCAATTGCTTCCGATATGATATGGCGGGAACTTGAACTTGCTGCCAAAGATAAACCGGTAGTGATCTCAATGGGAAACTATGCAGCTTCGGGAGGATATTTCATTGCAGCCCCGGGGACCAAAATCTTCGCCAGCCCGACAACAGTAACAGGGTCAATAGGTGTCTTCGGACTGGTTCCCAACGCCGGAAAACTGATGGAACAGAAACTGGGCATCACATTCGAGACAGTTGAAACAAACTCAAATTCCGACTTCCCTTCAGTGTACAGACCAATGAATACTGTAGAGAAAGAAGCAATGCAGAGAACAATTGAAAATACATATACTGATTTTGTAAATAAGGTTTCTTCAGGAAGAAAAATGACTTTCACATCAGTCGACAGCATAGCCCAGGGACGCGTCTGGAGCGGCGCCGATGCTATGAAGCTGGGTCTTGTCGACAGTGTGGGAGGATTGACAGCAGCGATAAAAGAGGCCTCAAGACTGGCCGGACTTGAAAATTATTCGGTCAGGGAACTCCCCGTTTCAGAAGACCCCTTTACAAGGATGATTTCCCAGTTTGGAGCTGAAATAAAAACGAGGATCCTCAAAAACGAGCTGGGCGAGTTTGAAAGAATCTACGATGAGCTCAGGGAAATACGCGACCTCTCGGGAATACAGACCCGGCTACCATATTTCATCGAGATCCACTGATCGATGGAACCCGTCAGGAATCCTCTCCTGTGGCCGTTCTCAATCCTGTTCCGGCTTGTAACAGCGGTCCGTAACATCCTGTACGACAAGGGTTTTATCTCCTCGGAGAAATTCAGTATCCCTGTTATCTGCATTGGTAACATAACTGTGGGAGGAACCGGGAAAACACCCCATGCCGAGTATATTATCTCATTGCTCCGCAAAAAATTCAGGGTGGCTCTTCTAAGCAGGGGGTATATGAGAAAATCGACCGGCTTCAGGTATGTCACACCTTCTTCCTCAACAACTGACTCAGGAGACGAACCCCTCCAGATATCCCGGAAATTCCCCGGTATTGTCGTTGCCGTCGACAGCAAGCGCGTCAACGGTATAAAAACAATCCTAAGGGATCATCCTGCAACGAATGTCATAATCCTCGACGACGGATTCCAGCACAGAAAAGTCAGGCCGGGTCTTTCAATCCTGCTGACAGACTACTCCCGCCTGATTACAAGGGACAGACTGCTGCCTTACGGGAGACTCAGGGAATCACCCTCACAGAGACTCAGGGCCGATGTGATTGTCGTCACTAAAACCCCTGAGAACATATCGGATGATGAAAAAGTTGTTATAAAAAGCGAACTTCAGACAGGAGAAGAACAGAAGGTCTTTTTCTCCGTAATCGATTACTCAAGCCTGCAGCCTGTTTTTGAAGAAGCAGATCCGGCGACCCTGCCAAACGGCCCCCGGGAAAGGACTGAACGGGCTGCAATAGTTGTAACCGGCATAGCATCACCTGATCCGCTTATAAAGTACCTGGAACAATATTTTACAGAGATCAGGCATCTCCGTTTTCCCGATCATCACAACTTCACCGGGGGGGATATTGAAAAGATAAAGACGGCCTTTGAGGGCCTGACTCTTACCGAAAAGATCATTATCACCACCGAAAAAGACGCGGTCAGATTCAGGGAATTTCCTAATATTGCCGGTTCATTGAAAAAGAATATGTACTGCATCCCCGCCGGAGTCAGATTTCCGGATGATAATAAACACGAATTTGATAAACTGATACTCGATTATGCTCGAAAAAATAAATGAAACTGTCGCTTTTCTCCGGCAGAAAGGAATTACAGATCCGCAAGCCGGAGTAATACTCGGGACCGGTCTCGGCGGACTCACCGAACACATAAAAAGCACAACAGAAATCGATTACAAGGATATACCCAATTTCCCTGTGTCGACAGTCGAAGGACATGCCGGAAAGCTTATTTATGGCGAATTCGGGGGAAAGAAAATTGTTGCAATGAAAGGCAGATTCCACTATTACGAGGGATATCAGCCAGAACAGATTGCCTTTCCAATCAGGGTTTTGAAACACCTGGGAATTAAAAACCTGTTCCTGTCAAATGCAGCAGGAGGTGTGAACCCTGAATTCCATATCGGTGATATAATGATAATAAGGGATCACATTAATATGATCCCGAATCCACTGATAGGAAAAAACGACAGCAGGATAGGCGCCCGCTTCCCGGATATGAGCCAGGCTTACGACAAAAACCTGATCGATCTGGCTGTCAGCATTGCCGCCCGAAACAACATTACTGTCCGAAAGGGAGTCTACCTCGGGACAACAGGACCAACCTTCGAAACACCGGCTGAATATAAATTTTTCAGGATAATTGGCGCCGATTCCGTTGGCATGTCAACTGTAAGTGAGGTCATCGCCGCCCGTCACATGGGACTTCCCGTCTTCGGTGTAAGCATAATAACCGACCTGGGTGTGGAAGGAAAAATTGAATACGTCACCCACGAAATGGTGCAGCGTGAAGCCGAAAAAGCCGAAAAGCTGATGAC
>CAZKTX010000079.1:0-1816 GCA_964555805.1 uncultured Rikenellaceae bacterium | reverse complement strand
GTTTCGTCGAATGAGGTTATCAGAAACACATAGATGCCCGTGTCGAGCAGGCGGCCATCCGGACCGGTTCCATCCCAGATAACTGAAGCGCCCGGACCTGCAAGGAGGTTGTCGGCGAGCTTCCTGACAAAGCGCCCGGCCTCGTCAAAAACTGTTACAGAGACAACACTTCCCTGTTTTCCCGGGTTAAGGTCGATCACAAGAAGATCTTCATTCCCATCATTGTCGGGGGATATTTTAGACGTTGAAAAAATAACGAATTCCATTTCGCCTGAATCCTCTTCCGCGACAGAATTTGGAGCTCCCGGAGTGCCCCATCCTGACGATTCGGAAGCAGAATGCCACTGCAATCTGTCGGTTGATGCAGCGCATGGACGAACCTTTTCGAGAGAGATCCCGTCATACCCGCTCAGAAGTGAGAAGTGCATCTTTTCATCATAAATAACTTCATCTATTTTTATAAGCGAACGGTTGAAGAGAATAAGATGACCACCCCCGTCGGGCATCGAAGGGAGTGACGATACTTCAAGGATATTCGCGGGCGCCGATGAAGAAAATCTTTCTTCCAGAATGCCTTTCGAGCATGTTATAACAATGTTATAACGTGGCAGGAGGCAGTGATTTAATGCGGATACGGGAACGACCGACGATGTGTCGCCTGTCTCATCCCTTACTGAAACCAGGTAGAGATCGCATGTATTTACAATCTTTTCGGAACAATTATAGAGTTCTATAAAATCAGGATCTCCGGGCAAGGGGTTAAAAAGAAGTTCATTGAAAAGCACATCCCCGCTCCCGGCCTGTTCGGGAAGTCCGAAACCAACTTCGTCTTCCGACATTCTGTTTCCTGCAAAGTCGGTTATGCCGCTTCCGGCTTTGAGAGTATAAACCTTCCTGAGTTCAAGCGGTTCATTAAGAATCGCAGTAAAGCTTCTGAAAAGAGGATCGTCATTAACGACAGCGCTGATCCCAACACCTTCAATTGAAATACCTTCACTCTTCTCAAAAAGATCCGGAATGCTCTCGGAAAACCGAAAAGTGATTGTAACACTGTCAGCAGGAAAAACACTCTCCAGCCCGTAAAAGATCAGGTCGGGGTTGTTGCCCGTAACCGAATTACCGGCTCCGGGCGTTCCTCCGGATGGCGATACCGATGCCTTCCAATTGCCTTTTTCATGAAAGGGGTAAGAGGGATCAACGATCTCGAGCGACCAACCTCCTCCCGATTTAAGGACATCCCCGTACCAGTCTGAAGAATACTTAACGCCGTGAATGAGGTTCATGTAAGCATCCCTGATCAGAATTGTCTTCCCCTCATTTGTAAGCGCCGGGAAGGACTTTAATCCTGCAGTGTTGCCGTAACGTGCGAACAACGCCGTGTCCTGAGCCTGACATACTATCAGCCAGCCTCCCGGCACAATGCTTACTTCAGGGAACAGGCTGTTTGAGTTGCCGTCCGAAAGCCGCCAGCCTTTGAGACTGACAGTGTCGCCGCTTCGGTTATGCAATTCGATGTATTCCTTTACAGGAAGCGCCACGGCCGGAGTCGGATCGGCCATGATTTCCGAGATAATGACATCCCCGGCCGAAACAGGGGCATCGCGGTTCGGTGAACCGGGATAATCAATAACCTGACCGGATACCTGCATGGGTATCACAACAGTCAGCAAAATAACTTTATTCATGCAGCGAGACGAATTGAAAAAAGAGTTATTTTAGACCGCTTTTTACAGTAATAAAATTAAGAAATTAATTTAATCCGGACAAATCAGAAAATGAAAGTAGCAGTTGTCGGAGCCACCGGAATGGTAGGCAG
>CAZKTX010000078.1:0-12143 GCA_964555805.1 uncultured Rikenellaceae bacterium | reverse complement strand
TTTGATTTTAAAGGTATGATGGAACCCACATGACTGAAAATTATATAAATACGTGCTTGTGTATTTGACTCATGTGGGCTTCATTATATTTTCTTATGTGTAGATTTTATTAATCATTGATCATTTTCAGAAAATCTCCATCGATTATCAAAAGTTTAACTCCGTTAACTGTGGTTGAACGATGAGAACTTAACTCATCTGTAACAACATATGTCATTCCTTTTGTTAATGTATATTTTCTGCCATCATTAAGTTCACTCACAAAATCGCCTTCAAGACAATGCACTATATGTCCTTTTGTACACCAGTGGTCAGCAACATAACCTTTTGAGTATTCAACGATTCTTATTCGCAACCCTTCTAATTGCAATGTCTGCCAGTAAGCAATACCGGTTTCTCCCTTATGTTCTGTCTTTGGGATATCCGACCAGTCGATAGCCTGGAATGGAATATTTTTGTTATTCATTCTTTTCTTTATAATAGTTCCGGTCTGTTAGTCTTTTCCTGGCATTGTCCAGATATGGCAGAGGTGAAGCGAGCTCAAATTCATTTGACACATCAAAAAAGATATTCAACAGATTTAAGTGTCCGGCCCCGAATATAAGTAAAATCCGGTCATCATCAGTATGGGTTATCCTTTGGATATTCCGGAATATTCTCAGGTTTCTGTTGAACCACCTCCCGGTTTCAAAGTCGACACCTGTAAAATCACCTGGTTCTTCCTCATATTTAAAAGGATTCAGTAAATAAACTGCCAGACTTTCCCTGACAACATCCGGTTTGTTTATTTCATAAAGCTTGTCAATTATGCCGGTAACTTTTTCCCCGGCCGGAGCTTTGCCGTAAATCGTATCCCGTGTTTTCAAAAAATAGTCTTCAAATTTTAACGATCGGGTACTATCGTTGAAAATCGAGAGTATGCTATCATAATGTCTACCAAAGTCGTTGACACAATGAATTTTATTTAGATTTAAATCTTTGCCTAGCCGAAAAGCGAGCTGATCGGTCTCATCTTTTCCCAATATCAGTTTATCAGATTTATAAAGTAGGAACAGGGAGTCGGTTATGTGTTGCCTTTCAGGTGAAATTTCAACAGCAATGATTGTAGGATTGTATTCTTCAATAGCTTTTGAGACAGCGATTATCTCCGACTGGTAAGGTTCTTCAAGAACCGAAATCTGGTTTTCCTTTTCTGTTATAATAGCATCAAGGTTGTGATAGGCAAAATGAAAAACACCGAGTGTCATTATTTTTGTTCTGGAAAGATTATCAGGGACTTGCCCGGGCAAAACAGTCGTAAGAAAAATACTGAACAGAAGAACGGTGAGTTGTTTCATGATTATTTTGGTTACCGGATTTTTAAAGAAAGACGATTTACTTTTTGCTTTGATGCAAAATGTAAATCGTCTCAATTCGGATCAATGCTCTCTAAACAATCAGCTTCCCGGTCATTATCGTTTTCGGGCCGTTTATAATTTCTTTCTTGTCTTTTTATATTTTCTCCAGAAGAAAGTCAGGAAAATCACAATTATCCAGAAAGGCCATACTTTGATAAGAAAAAGGGTAAAATCAACAAAGCCAAGCCATCCTCTTGACAATGATTGCTTTAGTCGTTCTGAAAATTTGTCGCGATCGACAGGATTGTATTTAAAATCCTTGCGTTTTGAAATTGTCAGATCGAGAGTGCTGTATTCCACCAGATCGCTCAGATACTTCAGCCGGCCGGTTGTGCTGTCAATCTCCTCTTCAAGCACACGGATTTTTTCCTCGATATCCAGGATTTCCTTTATTGATTTTGCCTGTTTCAGCAGATCATTATACCGGCTCAGATAATTTCTTTTTGTTTCGAGTCTTGTTTCCAGATCAATAAACTGGTCGGTAACATCCCTTGCATCAATTCCCTTATATAGTACTTCACCGATACCGCTTTCAATCACAGCGATGAACTTCTCGAAATTTGAAAATGGCAATCTTATTTTAAGGTTATATGACGATTCCCAGTCGGAATTGTTAAAGTTCTCGTTTGCGTAGTAACCATCATAGCTCCTTACAAGGGTGTCAATTCGTGTTTTCGTTTTTTCAAGATCCGCTACTTTCAGGCCTATGCGTCCGTCCTTGATAATTTTCTTCTTATTCACTTCCTGAATTCCAGGGTTGTCAACCGGAGGAGGAGGTGCATCCGGAGCCACCATGGCTGCAGAATTCATTTCCTGTTCCGCTCCGGCCATGTCAAGCATAACTTCCCTGCTGTTCTGTTTCTGATTGCAGGAAATTATCAGGATAGAGAAAACGAATATGAATAAAATCTTTTTCATGAGGTTGTCTGTTAATAGTTTGCGGCATGGTTCTCCGGCTGAAACATAATTATTTTGATTCGCCATGAAAGATATAACAATTTTACCCCGGAATTGATAAATGAGAAATTTGAAAATGGAAGAATAATTTGAAAATTAGGTAATTTGAAAATGGGAGAAGAATTTGAAAATTTGGTAATTTGAGAATTTGAAAATGGAAGAAAAAGAAAGGCGGGGAGATTTCTGAAACTCCAGGATTGTGGTTTCTGGCTTTGCCCTCTGAAGCCTTTGCGAAAGAGGGCTGCCTGCCAACTGCCCACTGCTTACTTGCCAGGTTCCAGGATACCTGTTATTGTAAACCCGTGTAAGGCTATGATGGAATATTATTTTGTATCTCCGAAGGAATACCTGATCCCCCACAAGCTACGCAGGTTCACCTCATTATCAATAACAAATTCCGGCGCCAGTTCAAACATTAGGGATAATCTTTTGAACTCCTGCAGCGGATAAATTTCAAGCTGGCCCGGTATTGTTATCGCGTTTACAAAGTCATAATCGCGGAACGGCCCTGCATTGAGACCCACTCCAAGCGAAAACCTGTGATAAGGATGAGGTTTGAAATTGTAGAAGAGGTCAGCTTCCATTAAGAGAAGCTCAACCGGTCTGTTGGCAAAAGTCTTCAATTCTCCGCTCACGGGTCTGTTTTGACTTGTATTGATCCCAATTGAGTAAATTGAATAGCTTGTTACGCCTGGCTGCGACCAGCAGTCAAGGCTTAGTGCTGTAAGAATTGCAGCTACTGCAAATTTTGTAATGTTTTTCATTGTTTTATTTTGGTTGGTTTGGTGGTTTTTTCTTCCATTGTTTAGACGCACGGCCGTGCGTCTGAACTGTTGTCGTGGCTGTGCGCCTGAACTGAGAGCCGCAGCAATGCCCCGTCAGTCACAACAGCGAACCAGGCCACACGGAATCCACATCAATAACGCCTTTGTCTGACTTTCACACGGAGAAAAGCATATGCAAGTTAAACAAAGATGGAATCAGATTCAAGAAAAAGCTAAAAAATCAGATTGATTTATTGATTTTCGCACGGTGCCATTTTGATGGGTTGTTGAGGATGTAGTGTTTTATTCGTTGGTATTCGGTATCATCCTGAATAATGTGATCGTGAAACCTGGGTTGCCACCCAAATTCCATCCCCAGACGATGTGCGTGTTTTGAAACTGCCGATTTATAGGCACCGACAATTGACGACAGGGTGTTTTTACCCTGGTGTTGAAACCGTTTCTGCCCGATTGTTTTTTCGGCGGGTTGGGGGGATGGGATGGACAATGCAATGGCATTGGGCAACGGATGGGGATCGGACAACGGATGGGGAACGGACAACGGATGGGGATCGGACAATGGATGGGGAACGGACAACGGATGGGGAACGGACAACGAATTGGGATTGGACAACGCATTGGGAACGGACAACGGATGGGGTAGAGACAACGCATGCGTTGTCTCTACAATCCCGTTGGTTGTACAAATCCCGTTGGTTGCGGCAATCCCATTGTAACCGGTATCGGCATTTTTACAATCGTTTTCGTTGTTTTCGACGATCCCATTCAATATCAAAATACCATGAATATGATCGGGCATTACCACAAATTCGCCCAATTCAACATTGTTTCCGTGATTTTTGATTTCATGCCACATATTGTAGGCAATAATTCCTATCCCCGACAATATCATTTTTCCATCAACCACATCACCAAAATAATATTCCCTATCCCTTGTGCAGATTGTTATATAATATGACCCGGCCCATCCATAATCCCAATTCTGAATACGGGTGGATTGTATCCGGTATTTATTTTGAAATTTTTCCACGTTTATCCGGCGTTGATACGAACGGACGTTCGTATCAACAATTATTTCAATAATAATTTCAACAATTTTTCCTTAATGGCGGTATACGGCGGGTACCGGACCGGTATATCCAGCAGGTTCGATTTGACCATAATCGATTTCATGTTTGAAAAGGTTTCAAACGATTTCCGGCCATGGTACCTGCCCATGCCGCTGGGACCTATCCCGCCGAAAGGGAGATGCGGGGAGGCGATCTGCATTATTGTGTCGTTTACGGCCACTGAACCGCTTTGCGTTTTTGCAAGGAATTCCTTTGTCAGCTTCCTGCTTGTAGTGAATATATATGCGGCCAGGGATTTGGGATTCAGGCCGATAACGGGCCAAACCTCACTTATATCAGAATAGGTGATAACTGGTAATACAGGTCCGAATATCTCTTCCTTCATCACCGGATCATCGGGCGACACATCAGTGATGACAGTGGGTTCAACATAACAATTCTCAGGATCCGTTTTTCCGCCTGAAATTATGGTTGCATCTTTTATGAACGTTTCCATCCTCCCAACCTTTGATGCACTTATCATCCGGCAATAATCGCTGCTTGCATACGGATCGGTGCCATAGAATTGCCTTATTTCACAGGCAAGCAATCCGAGGAATCTGTCCTTTATCTTTTCATCAATAATCAGGTAATCGGGTGCAATGCAGGTCTGACCGGCATTTATGAATTTACCCATGGCGATTCTTCGCGCCGCATAACCAAGCTTTGCATCGGCAGCCACCACACAGGGGTTTTTCCCTCCAAGCTCCAGGGTAAAGGGAGTGAGATTTTTCGCAGCTTTTGTCATAACTCGCTTCCCGACCTCGGTGCTGCCTGTAAAAAAGATATAGTCAAAGGTGTAATCAAGCAGGTAATCTGTAAGCGAGTGTTCCCCGTTTATCATCACGATAAGCTCTTCGGGGAATTCGCCCAGGATTTTTGCTATTACCTTTCCTGTTTCAGGTACTTTCTGCGAAACCTTAAGCACCACGCAGTTCCCGGCAGCAAGTGCGCTCATTACCGGCACCATGGCCAGGTGGAAAGGATAGTTCCAAGGCGAAAGGATCAAGGCCTGGCCGTACGGCTGGGGTAAAACATAACTTCCCGCCGGAAAGTTCGCGAGCGAGTTCCTTACCCTCTTTTTCCGCGACCATCTCCTGACATTCCTTATTATCAGATTAAGTTCGGCAATCGCAAACCTCGATTCCGTTCCGAGCACCTCGAAGCGGGGCTTGTGAAAATCTCGGCCAAGGGCATCAATCAGTTCTTCTTCATGACTAATTATGAGCGATCTCAGCTTTTTGAGAATACCGATCCTGTAATCAATATCCAGTGTTTTCCCCGTCGCAAGGAAATTCCTTTGCTTCTCGAGAATTAATCCGATTTCTTCTTTCTTCATATTTTCAGAATCACGGGTAGAAATGCAGCAGTTATCTTACCGTATTGTGGAGATGGGGGGAGTCGAACCCCCGACCTTTTGACTGCGAGTCAAACGCTCTGACCAACTGAGCTAAATCCCCTTGATCATCACCCAAAATTAAGTAAAAATCGTGAATATTGATGCAATGAAAAAATTGATACAATTAATTTGAATTCTTCCCGTGAAAAGGGGGTCAGGGTATGGGTATGTCATCAAAATTGGCAGTGGAGCAGGGGATTGCAGCAAAAATTATTATCTTTAAACAAAAAACATCACTATGGGAAAACAAGGTCTAAAAGTATCATCGGTCGATACTGAAAAGCTTCTGAGTTTGTTAAATGCAGCTCTATCTGAAGAATGGCTTGCATACTATCAGTACTGGATCGGCGCACGCCTTATGGAGGGTCCGATGAGAAGTGAGGTTGAACCCGAACTTCTTCTGCATGCCACCCAGGAGCTTGGACATGCAGTACTTGTAGCTGACAGGATCATTCAGCTTGACGGGACACCAGTTATTAACCCCACACAGTGGACCAAGCTGGCCCGCTGCCCTTATGAAGAGCCCTCTGATCCGTATATCGAGGTGATTCTCGAGCAAAACCTCAATGGGGAAAGATGTGCTATCAGACGTTATCAGGAAATTGCCGATTTCACGGCAGGCAAAGACCATTCGACATATCAGATGGCCGTTCAGATTCTTAACGATGAGGTGGAGCATGAGGAAGACATAGAATCGTGGATCAGGGATCTTAACAGGATGAAAGATGAACTCAGGAAACTGAGACTTTAATCCCGGTTTTTTCTGCCCTGGACGGAAAATTTCTCCCTGAGGGGAGATAAAAAGCTGAAATAATTATCAAAATAATATTGCCTGTTCTCGCGGGATGGCGCGATTTTTGCGTTAAAACGAGGTTTTAGGGGCAATCCCGGAACTATCAAAAACCTTAAATATGAAGAAACCTTGTTTTATAATTTGTGCTTTTTTCATTTTCTTTTTATCATGTGAACCTACTACTGTAAGATACAACACGGGTACCTTCCCGGATACCCCGGTAAACATGGGAGCCATAAACACTGAATTTGACGACTATAACTCGGATATCCCCGTGCTTGGAGGGACTTTTCCCCTTTGTTTCTCATCGAACCGTAACAGCGACGGTGGCAACTATGACATTGTCTATAAGCTGATTGATGTGTGGATGAGCAAATATACCGGGGACCTTACAGTGGAAGAGAATACAAGCGGAAACCTTGATGTTTTTCAAAGATATCTTAATCTTCTTAATGCTCTTAACGTCATCAATACGCAGGCTGATGAACTTGGTCCTTATATAATACCTCAGGGAAGGAATTCAAAGAAGGTGGGTTCGGGTTACATACCATTCCAGAATTTTGTGGTGCTGTATGCCTCCAATCAGGGAGGAAACCTGGATATAAAAATGACAGACAACCTGACCGACGATATTTACTCAAGCCCCGTAGATGTGGCCTTTCTGAATTCAGAACAGGATGATGCCTATCCTACTGTAAACCGCGACAGTTCTCGGATCTATTTCTGTTCAAACAGGGGAGGAGGGGACTTTGATATCTGGTACACCGACCTTGACACGGAAGGTATCCTGTTTGATGCCCTAAACTCCGGCGAAGATCATCAGTTGAATGCGGAGGCAGTCCTGTCATCGGGTTATGATGACAAATGCCCTTATATCCACGGTAATATGATGGTCTTTACATCGAACAGACCCGGAGGATACGGCGGGTTCGATCTCTGGTATTCGGTCTTTAACGGCACCGACTGGACCTTCCCTGTAAATTGCGGGGAGAAGATCAATACCGAGTATGATGAATACAGGCCAATATTAAAGGAATTCCCGTACGACTTCACAAACTATTTCATGATATTCTCGTCGAACCGTCCGGGCGGTGCCGGAGGCTTTGACCTGTATTATGTTGGTATTGATAAGATGACGGGGGAGTAATGCAGGGTGGCGCTGAGCTCAGGGCGAAGGGCTCAGAGCTCAGGGCTCAGGGTTGTTACCTTGCTCTTTTCCATCTGTTATGCAGCCATAACCATTCAGTCGGGTGCTTTAACAGTAATTCAGCAATCCAGTCAGTGAGAATCTGTGTATTCACTGAGATAAATGTTCGCAGATCATTTTCCTGTTGGAGAGGTATTTCCGGTAATATTTCAATTTTATGATTATTGTTTTTATCGCGGTAAGTATACGCCGGAATGATGGGAACCCCTGCTCTCTTTGCAATTAAAGCCGGTCCGGGTGCTGCCGGTACCGACTTGTTGAAAAAGTTAACATATACACCATCAGGATAGGACTGGTCATTTTGAATAAATACAATTTTCTTTTCTTTCAGAGCCCTTAAAACTTCTGAAGAAAGAGCGGAATCCAGTGTATATTTGAATGGGGTAATATTAAATTTCCTCAGGATGTTCCCGAAAAAGTCATCCGGAAAATCCTTTGCTTCCTTATAGATTGCAGCTACCGGATAACCTTTTACAGCCAGCCAGATTATCATCAAAGGGAAATTGCCGAAATGGCCGCTGTACAATAAAGCGCCCCGGCCACTTTTAATTAAATCTTCCAACCGTTCCAGTCCTGAGGCAGACGCCATGCCTGATATTCTGGAAACCGGGAATTTCCCGCTGGCCATACAGGCAAATTCAAGGATACTTTTAAGCATATTTCCAAGAGATTTCCTGAATATGGACCTTATCTCCCTTTCGTCTTTCTCAGGGAACACTATTCTTATGTTATCCATTGCTATTTTCTTTCTTTTCCAGTTTAGCCTTGATCCGGCAAAAACAAGAATGGAGCAAAGTGAATAGCCCATTTTTAAGGGGATAATTCGTGTTAACGACAGCAGGAATCTGACCAGCTTAAAAGATGCGGTACTCTGAGGATGTGTTTGTGTCATGGAAGAAGTCACTGTTTGTATTATTCTTCAGGAGATAACATGAGTTGAAGTTCGCCTTATGATATCAAATATAATTCAAACAGAGCAGAAAACAATTTTATTTCAGCGATGGATAATGTGTTTAGTAGTTACATGGGAAAATATATTTGACCTGTGCTTATTTCCAATGTAACTTAGATCTGTAGGTAAATATAGAAATGTCAATCTTTCCAAAAGAATTCGGTTAAGGCGATTCGTTTATGCATCAGTTGAGGTGCTTAAGGGATCGTAGGGATAAGTTACATGAAAAATCGGGTCGGATGGCACGATAGTTGTGCGGATTTCCGGAGACCCTATAACCTGTTTGCCAGATGAAAAAGCCCGGATTTCTGCTGATTTCAATCTTTTTGTTTATGTATTGCACCGCCGGATGGTCGCAGAGGATTACTGCCGGATACTATGGTGGTGTAAACATCTCCGACATTCATGCAGGAAGCAGTTCCGGAAAATGGAAATTCAAACCTGGTCCTGTTCAGGGACTTTATGTTGATTATTCATTTAACAGGATTTTTGGATTACGCACCGGAGTAAATTACTCGACCCTGAATTATGAATTTGTTACAGGCTACCAGGACTACGGGTATTATCCTCTTGATTACGTCCCGTCAATCTTTCCCGGACCGTATTATCCTTCCAATGAGTTTACGGACTTCAGCTTTATTTCTTTTCCGGCCCAGATACGGTTATCGGTTCCTTCAGTTCCGCGGCTCGATCTTATGGCAGGGATCTACAATGCATTTCTGGTCGATCACAGCGAAGTCTATAATTATCATGATTACAAACCAGCAAAGTATGATATTGGTTATCTGTATTCAATCGGATTATCACTGCCTCTCACCGACAGGCTGGAAGCATCATTGAACACCAGATACTCAACAGGCCGGAAAGGTATTGACAAATATAACGAATCCCGTCATGGCGCAATTGATTTCACATTCGGACTAGCCTGGAAGGGGATTCATAAAAGCAAGGGAGGCAATACAGAATATCAGGTGAAGGACAGTGTTTCAGAAAAAATCTATCTTGTTTACACCGGTGGAATAAATGCATCATGGAATTCAGGTGACAGGGACAAGGAGAGGTACTCCCTGAAATACGGGCCTTCACTTGGATTGCTTGTCAACTACCGCTTATCGGGGCAAACGTCGTTGCGCACAGGGGTTACCTTTGATGTTACAGGATATTCGCTCAGGGACTCAAGTGACTCATTTAACAGGTATATGATATCCGGTGACGCATATTACAATGTGAATGCAAAAACAAGTGTTGATTACATTACTGTTCCACTGCTTATAAGTTTTCATCCCGGCAGCGGAGGCAGGTTTTTTATAAACACGGGACCCTTTGCCGGAATAAAGCTGAATGCAAGGTGCAAGGGAGAGGCATACTATAATCCTGAGAATTCCGGCACATTCAGCAGGTACAAAAGGATCGTCTATGACGATATGGAAGGTGCAATAAGGGATAACAATTTCGGATGGATAGTTGAGGGAGGTCTGGCAGCTCCTTTGTTCGGACGCCTGGCACTTGAGTGCGGGCTGCAGTACCGCCGGGGTTTCGGAGAAGTTTATGACGATTCGTACCTTACCGATAACGGATCATTTTACAACCAGGGAACTGTTTTTGAAAACAGTTCTGTCTCCCTCAGGATAGGTGTAAGGGTCCCTGTTAAAGTTGTGAAGTGAACTTATTAAAACATTGACAGATGGATTTTCATAAACAGCAGAAAACAGCTCATAAATACTGGAAACCGGTATTCCGGAATCTGATCATTGCATCATTTCTTGTCCTGATAACTGTTTGCAGTCCCGATCCTTCAACGGAATTGCTTGAAAGTTACTCCTTTATCTTTGAGAACCAGCAAGGACAAAAATATAACCCGGGTGAATTAATTGATGTTGCCCTTCAGATTTACAATAATAAGGAACCAGTCTCCACACATTTCAGAATCGATTTTACAGTCCAGGAGGGAGGCGGTTCGATCGCCCGTGAAACAATTCTGACTGAAGATGCTTCAAGAATTACAAATGCATGGACCCTTGGACCCAATTCCCTTGACCACAAACTCAAGGCTGATATTTTCAGGGCAAACGGCGAGTATCTGACCTCTGTTTTTCTTACTGCTGTCACCATGAGAGAAAACGAGTGGGATGCTGTTTCGTCGGAACCGGATGGTACTATTTCTGATCTTGCTGCGGATACAGTTGCAGGAGTGACCCTGATGATTTCAAATGGGAGCCTTTACAGGCAGGGAGAAAAATATTACCTGTGGGACAAGGTAATCGATCCGGTTATGGAATCACCCCGGACAATTGAAATTGACAGCAAGGGAATATTTTTCGTGAGTACGTGGAAGGGAGAATTAGTGAAAAGCGTTGATCATGGATTGTCCTGGCAAAAGTGCACCAAACCATTTCCCGACAATCCTTATTATGTTTTCATGGATGTTGCTAATGATGATTATGTATGGGTGTTCAAGTTTGAATATCCCACTGTTTTCTCAGCCGACGGAGGAGTTACATGGCAGACAGCCGGCAGTAACATGTCATCGTTTGGTTACGGTGATGTTTTCAGGCTTAACAACGGCACACTGTTGTTTCATGGATCAGATTGCTGCAGCCTGAACCGGTCTGATGACAACGGAATAACCTGGACACCAATTACTACCCCCGGGGCATCCACAAAGCTTTATGTGAACGACAAGGAGGAAATTTTCATTTGCAATCAGGACGGCGGATTTGCAATTTTCAAATCGATCGATATGGGAGTCACTTTCACCAGGTTGTTTGGCTGCTCCCCACAGTTCGGAACCTCGATGGATAACATATTCAATAAATGGGATAATTTTTATTACATTCTTGTTCCGGGTTACGGCGTCCTGAAATCGTACGATCTTGTACATTATGAGGTTTACTGGAGGAACAATGAGCTGAACAACCTTTTCATCGATCATAACGGTGTACTGATAGCCAAAGACTGGAACAACAAGACAATCTACTACAGGAAGAATTCCGATTGAGCCGGGAGATTCCTCCCGATATACGGTTATCTGGATTGGTCTGCCCGATAATCCTCAGCAGGGGGTTAATGAAAAGGGCCTGGCGTACGATGCAAACGGACTTCCAGGGTTTGAAGTCAATTTAATTCACTTTGTCAGAAGGCACGATCGGGAGATTTTAAAATAAGAGTAAATTAATTAAACCATTACCAGAAAATTGATTCAGGAGAATATCTAATGTGCCTCAGGCTTTAATTTAAGAATAGTGTTGCAAGTTCTGGTCAGAGAGGCTAAATTTGGGCTGACTGTTTTAGAAAATATAAAGAGCAGACTGAAGATGAAATATAGAAACTTTGGCAGACTCGACTGGAAACCTTCTGCACTAGGTTTCGGTTGCATGCGCCTTCCCACGACTGATAATCAGCCGTCAGGAGCGAATATTGATGAAGTGCTTTCAATTGAGATGATTCGCCATGCGATTGATAACGGCGTTAATTATATTGATACAGCTTATCCCTATCATCAGGGGAAGAGTGAAATTGTCACAGGCAAGGCTCTTCGTGACGG
>CAZKTX010000077.1:0-12182 GCA_964555805.1 uncultured Rikenellaceae bacterium | reverse complement strand
TATCCTCTGTTTTTCGATGATCTCAGGAAAACAGGTGCCGTGATACACGAATAATCATACGAATTTTTATCGTAAAACAATAAGCTGCATTACCTTAATCGATAAATATTTTACCTGAAACGATAATAATTTCAAGGACATCACAATGTTGACAATCAATAAGCCAGGGAGGGCAAACAATAACAGATTATAATTTTTTTACGCTTTTTTATTGCAGAATTAAATTTTTGTTTATTTTTGATGCCATGAAGTTTAGTGCATTATATATCTGGTCCTGGCGCAGCTCGAATAATTAAGCTGTGAATAAGGCCGTTATATAATCCATAGGATATTTCCGTAAAGGCATGCTGTTCACAGCATGCCTTTTTTATTTGAAAAAATCAGTAACCACTTAATAATCAAAACAGATGAAAAAGAATTCGAGAATTTCGCTATCCGACAAAGAAATGCCGCGTCAATGGTATAACATAGCGGCCGACATGCCAAACAAGCCATTACCGCCGCTTGATCCCAGGACCCGCCAGCCGATCGGTCCCGAAGCCCTTGCTGCTGTCTTTCCGATGGAACTTATCAAACAGGAAGTGTCTACCGAAAGGTACATCGACATTCCGGAAGAAGTCCTGGATCTTTACAGAACCTACCGTCCATCGCCCATGTTCCGTGCCTATAGCCTTGAAAAAGCCCTGGGTACAAGGAGCAAGATCTATTACAAATATGAAGGTGGTAACTATTCAGGTTCACACAAGGCAAACACTGCTATTGCCCAGGCATACTATAATAAGAAGGAAGGAATTAAAAGGATCACAACTGAGACCGGAGCCGGTCAATGGGGCTGCGCGATGAGTTATGCATGCAACCATTTCGGTTTGGAGCTGCTTGTGTTTATGGTGAAGGTCAGTTACAACCAGAAGCCAGGGAGGAAGATAATGATGAACTCGTATAATGCAAAGGTGGTCCCCTCTCCAAGCACTCTTACCGAAGCAGGAAGAAAAGTTCTTGAGATGTATCCCGACTCACCGGGAAGTCTTGGAATTGCAATATCCGAAGCAATGGAGATAGCCGTTCAGGATCCATACACGAAGTATTCGCTTGGGAGTGTTCTTAACCACGTGATACTTCATCAGACAATTATCGGCCAGGAAGCATTGCTCCAGATGTCAAAAACCGATGACTATCCCGATGTTGTAATTGGCTGTTTCGGAGGCGGGTCCAACTTCTCCGGAATTGCATTCCCCTTCCTCAGGGAGAACCTTGTAAACGGTAAAAAAACGCGACTTCTTGCAATCGAACCCTCATCATGTCCGAAACTCACTAAGGGTAAATTCATGTACGATTTCGGGGACTCATCCGGATTTACTCCCCTCCTTCCGATGTACACTCTTGGTCACAACTACATTCCTGAAAAGATACATGCGGGAGGACTTCGTTATCATGGAGCAGGAACTCTTGTAAGCCAGCTCAAGAAAGACGGTCTCGTTGAAGCAAAGGCCAAGATGCAGAGGGAATGCTTCGAAAGTGCGGTTCTTTTTGCCAAGACAGAGGGTATACTTCCAGCTCCCGAGTCATCATACGCTATCGCCGGAGCTCTGGATGAAGCCCGTAAAGCAGACATTGAAGGCACACCAAAGACGATTTTGTTCAACCTCAGCGGACACGGTCATTTTGATATTTCTGCCTACGAGAAATACTACGAGAACAACCTTCCCGACCATGAACTGTCCGATGATGAGGTGGATAAGGCATTGTCACAGCTCAATTACCCTGATTGACCCACGATAAAGGACATCAGGATCTGAGCAAATACAAAGCGTGATCTGAACACTGCAGCAAGACAGCCTCAGATCACGCTCTTTTTATCTATAATCTGCTAAAAATCAGAATAATCAGTCGGATGAAGAAGATAAGGAAGGGCCTTAATTACAGTGTTTGCATATTCCTCTTTCGTCCTCATGGCCTGCCAGGCCGGGTGCTTTGAAAAAGCTGCCCAATGATCTTTCTGCGACTGCATGTTCTCGTATGTAGTCATATACATAAGCCGTGGCCTCTGGCTTCCAACGATAACCTGTCCGTAGAAAGCAGCTTGTGAACCTACTTCTTCGAAAACTGCCATTTCCCCGCCTTCATTGAACATATGTATCTTCTTAGTGGCTTTTTCTTCAGTCCAGCTTCCATAACTCCTCAACTCATAAATTCTTTCCGACTTTGGCGTTGAAAATGAAGGCGGTCTGAATTCCGGCATAAATGCGAATGCTTTCATTAAAACACTCTCATACCTTGAGAAGGGCGGGTCGTTGTAAGGTGCATCCAGAAATTCCTTTCCGGCCTCCTTGTAAACGGCATCGTTTTCAAGTTTAGTAAGAACCTGGTCGAACTGATCGAGGGTTTTATAAGGGACGAATACGTAAACCATTTTCCCGAAAGCAGTATCCGCTTCAACAGGTTTGAAGACACCTACAGTAGCTATGCCTGCCCTGTGCATTGCAGGGATATAGGCGTCCTTCAGGAATCTGTCGAACACTGCATTTTTGCCCGGATCGGTCAGACGGTAGATTTTAAGCTCATAGAACATCTGCTTTTCCGGAGGTGCACCAAATGCAGCCGCCGAAAACGAACAGACTAACAGCACAGCCAGGACTAACCTGATACTGGATAAACTGATTTTTTTCATAGTGTAAGGTTTTTAGCCCCCCTTCTGCGCCTTCGCGTAGCCGCTTCGGCGTAGCAAGGCAGGGGGGTTGGGGGGTTAATATAACTTTGAGAACTTTTTGAATATTTTGCCAGCCTCTTTGGATGTCAGTTCGGTTCCTGCTTTAACATAAAACCTGTGACGGAGGGTCAATGATTCCCCTTTTGCCAGTTTCCATTCCATCTTCTCCTGTTTGGGATCATAGGAATTCCGGCCCAGGTTATTAACCGAGAAGAGGCCGTAACCTCTTGCATGTGCATATGCAGGGTAGCCCGGGTTATCGGGGTGATCGAATATTCCAAATGTGATCAATGAATTATCCTTCGTTCCTGAAAGCAGTACCCAGTTGTTCCTTGTACCCCAGACAGCATCGCCTTTAAGACCCTGACTTGATGTATACATCCCTGTAACGCCGGTGTTATCCGTTGCCTTCACAGTAGTGGGATTGCCTTTCTCGTCGGTGAAGACAAGCGATTCATTTGATGGCATCTCAAAGGCCCTGTCGACCCTTATTGCAAAAAGTCCCTCCTTGTTGTCGGCTATAGTCACCGGACCATTAACAGCAGTCAGGGTTGAAATATGATCCATTGTTCTTGAAGCTGCATCGCCAGAAAAGACATATCTTGTATTCTCGAGAAGTATTGTATTTCCCTTATTGTCCTTCCATTCCGACACCACCTCAAGCACTCCCTTCTTGCCGTTATCAGCCCTGATGAATTTCTGGACTGTAATATGTCCATAGGAGTCCTTTTTGTCGGCCGGAATAGCCATTGAATTATTCCAGAAATCGAGTCCGTTTATGCTGCCGTGATTGAACCACAAGCCTATCTGGTGAGGGTGATCGATCCGTTCACCTTTTCTCGGTTCAATCGGGTATCCCCGGGTTATAACCGAGCCGTTAGGAGCATAAACAGGATACAGGAAAGGCTTTTCCAGATCGGCCGGGTAGCGGAATGAAGTAAACAGTGAGCCGTCGATATATACATCAACTTTGTTCTGGTCGTTCACCTTTTCGAAGCGAACTCCCTTTTCTGCCGGCGACTGAGCAACTATTGCGAGGCTTGTTGCAAGGATCAGCACCTTTGCAATGAAAAACGTTGCCAGAAGGCCCGGAATCCGTGATTTATTTAACTTTATCTTCATAGTCCTTCAATTAATATTGAAATACTTTGCCTCCGGCCATTACTTCCTGGGTCGCCTCATCGAAAGTAGCTTTCTCTCCTGTTCTCAGACCGGCTGTACACATTATGTTTGCAATTGAATGATTGTAACCGGCAACAACATCGGCATTTGGTTTTTTGCGGCTGCGGACACATTCCATCCAGTTCCTTACATGAGCGGTTGTCATGGGATCGCCACCTGTATCGGCTCCGGTTGCAACCGTTATTGCAGGAAGTTCATAAGGTTCCAGAAGGTTTGCCTGCATTCCCATTGCCTGTGCATCCCTGGCTCCCAATCCACCCTCCGGAGTAACTTTGTTTGTATCGAGATTCATCATTCCCCCGTTTGAGTAATAAAGTTCCTTTGTGCCTCCGGCGCCGTTTGTGAACCGCGATGAATAAACAACCTGGAATCCGGAACTCAGGTCAGCGGGATCGCCATAGTCAAACACTGCTGTCATTGTATCAAAGTTGGTCCGGCCGTCTTTCCAAAGGTAAATGCCACCGTTGGCGGCCACGCTTCTCGGATGGGCAAGTTTTGTAAACCAGTGAACTGTATCGATCTGGTGAGCCATCCACTGTCCGGGAATACCTGACGAATAGGGCCAGAAGAGTCTGAACTCGAGATATTTCCTCGGGTCGAAGGCGGCAGCCGGTCGGTTCATCTGGTACCTCTTCCAGTCGGTATCTGCTTCTTTCAGTGTCGGAACCACTCCGGGCCTTCTCCATCTTCCCGGCTGATTTACGTTCCATGTCATTTCAACCATAACTATTTTGCCGAATTTCCCTGAATTAATATACTCGTTTGCAGCAATATAGTTGGCAGCGCTTCTTCTCTGCGAACCGATCTGGACGATTTTACCGGTCTTCTGCACTGCCTTGAGTGCAACCCTGGCGTCTGCCATTGTTTCGGCAAATGGCTTTTCAACGTAGGCATCTCTTCCGGCCTCCACAGCCTCGGCGCAATGAAGCGCATGCTGGAAGTCTGCAGTGCTTATAAAGACTGCATCGGTGTCATTTCCGGAGTATAGTTCCTCGTTGTTTCTTGCAAGTCGGAGGTTTATCCCCTTTGCCTTGTAGAAAGCATCGGCTTCCTCCCTGCGTTTGCTCCACAGATCGGAAACAGCCGTGAATTCAAAATTCAATTCCTTTGCAAGCGAAAGGAATGCAGGAGAGAGAGAACCCCTGAACCTGTCGGAATAGCCTACAATACCAACCCTGATCCTGTCGTTGGCTCCCAGTACACGGGAATAGCTCCTTGCACCCAGCGTAAGGCCGGCAGCGCCCAGGGCTGTCTTTTGAATAAATTCTCTGCGTGTTGTCATGGTATCATAAAGTTAGATTAAATGATCTGAAGTTAATATCAGGTAAATGTAAAATAATTAGAACTTAGTTTGGCTAATATAAGCTTCCTTTTTTTACATTCAGGCCTTTAAACATAAAATCGGCCGGTGATTTTGTATCCCCTGGTAGTCTTTTGTCTTTATTTGCCTGTTCAACAAAGCGAACCTGGTATTTGATACAGTGTCAAAATTTATATCTTTGGAAGAACCAACCTGAAAAACTTAAGATAAATGGAAAATGACCTCAAACCGAAACGCCTTTATTCTCTCGATGCCCTCCGCGGGTTTGACATGTTCTGGATAATGGGAGGTGAAGCAATATTCGCCGGACTGGCAAGCCTGACCGGTTGGCCGGTGCTTAAATGGTGGGCAATCCAGCTCGAACATGTGGAGTGGCACGGATTTCATTTTTATGATATGATTTTCCCGCTGTTCCTTTTCATCGCCGGGATTTCGTTCCCCTTCTCCATGGCAAAGCGGGCAGCCGGGAATGAGCCAAGAAGTGCGATTTACAGGCACGTGATATTCCGCGGACTGATACTGGTTCTGCTGGGAATCATCTATAACAATGGAATCAGATTTAACCTCGGGGAACTTCGTTACGGCAGTGTACTTGGCCGTATCGGTCTTGCCTGGATGTTTGCTGCTCTCATCTTCATGAACACAAAACTAACCTGGAGGATAGTATGGTTCTGGGTCATTCTTATCGGATACTGGCTTCTGCTTCTTCTCTTTCCGGCTCACGACCTGGGATCGTCCGATCCCTACTCCCAGACCGGCAACCTTGCCAGCTACATCGACCGGATGCTGATGCCGGGGAAGCTCTATCTGGGCAATCATGATCCCGAAGGACTCTTCAGCACAATACCTGCAATTGGGACAGCTCTTCTTGGTATGTTCACCGGGGAATTCATGAAGTCGGATTTCCTGAGTGATAAAAAGACAAAAAAGGTACTTTACCTTCTGGGAGCAGCAATAGTACTAATGGTACTGGGCAGGATCTGGCACCAGTTCTTCCCTATCAACAAAAACATCTGGAGCAGTTCATTCGTCCTCTATGTCGGCGGTCTGAGCATGCTGCTGTTTTCAGTATTCTATCTTGTAATCGACGTCTGGAATTTCAGGAAATGGGCTTTCTTTTTCGTTGTAATAGGGATGAATCCTATCACGATCTACCTTGCCCGAAGGATAATCAACTTCAACCGTGCATCGGATTTCTTCTTCGGTGGTTTCATAAAGGTGCTTCCGGAAGCCTGGACCCCTCTTATAAACGGAATCGGGATAACGGCCGTTGGATGGGTGTTTCTTTATATCCTTTACAAAAAGAAGATATTCCTCAAGGTATAGTCTCTGTTCACAAACCACAAATCCAAATCAAGAATCACAAATCACCAAAATCAGTAATATGAACAAGAAGCTGGTCCTCCTGATGGCTCTGCTGACAGCATACGGCATCCATGGCACAGCGCAGGAAACCGCTGTGAAAATAACCGACACAAACACCCCTCTTCATGCAATGAAGCCGGACTATCCGGTTCCCTACGGACCTGCCGCGGCTGAAGAAATCAAAGTTGTGCTGAACCGTCTCCTGAACTATCTTGATCCATCAACTCCGGCAAGGATGATTGACGCGACTACAAAGGCTGAGGTGAACAGCAGAGACGGCCTTAACCGGAATGCTGTTTTCGAGCCGGGAGTTTTCAGGCTTATAAGCTATGAATGGGGAGTAACCTATGGCGCAATGCTGCTTGCCGGTGAGGCCACCGGAGATGACAGGTTCACAGGCTATACATTAAAGAGAATGGAGCTTATATCGGATGTCGCAGATTACTACCGGTCGCCCGGCCTTCCCGCCGAACGAAGAAACAGTCCGGTCGGATCGGTTCTGGAACCCCGGGCGCTTGATGATGCCGGATCGATGTGTTCAGCCATGATCAAGACAATGAATGCAGGCGGAAGCCGGTCATTGAGGCCACTGATTGACAACTACATCAAATACATCACCTCGGGGCAGCAAAGGCTTAAGGATGGAACGCTTGCCCGAAACAGGCCCCAGCCCAACACCCTCTGGCTCGACGACCTTTATATGAGTGTCCCTGCTCTTGCCCGGATGGGGGCCCTTACAGGGGCCAACAACTATTTTGAAGATGCCTGCAAGCAGATAATACAGTTCTCGCAGCGGATGTTCAATTCAGAAAAGGGTCTCTACATGCACGGATGGGTGGAAGATATGGATCCACATCCTGAGTATTACTGGGGCCGCTGCAACGGCTGGGCAATGCTTGCAATGACCGAACTCCTTGATGTGCTTCCCGAAGGATATGCCCTGAGAAAGGATATTCTGAAACTATACCGGGAACATGTTGCAGGAGTAGCCTCACTGCAGTCGGGGACGGGTTTCTGGCATCAGCTCCTCGACCGGAACGATTCCTACCCCGAGACATCGGCAACAGCAATCTTCACCTATTGCATCGCCCATGGGGTAAATATGGGCTGGCTCGATTCAAAGGCTTACGGCCCGGCCGCAGTTCTCGGATGGAATGCAGTTCAGACAAAAGTAAATGAACAGGGACAGGTAGAAGGCACATGTGTTGGCACGGGGATGGCATTTGATCCTGCATTCTACTATCACCGGCCCGTCCATAATGCAGCGGCTCACGGATACGGTCCGGCTTTAATGGCAGGGGCCGAGATGCTGAAGCTGATTAAGAATTTCGAGATACAGATAAACGACTCCGCAGTTATGTTCTACAAGTTGGGAACCGACTGGAGGAATTACAGATACTGACCAAGCATTCCGGAATTACGAAATTAAGTTTCAGCCTGCCCCATGAAGAATAAAGTTCTGTTTTTAATGCTGCTTGTTTCACAGGTGCTTCCTGCCCAGCAGTTAGCGTGGCCTGAGATTACAAGTGAGAACAAACCCTGGACTCGCTGGTGGTGGCCGGGAAGCATCGTCACAAAGCCTGACCTCACCGCCGCGATGGAAAAATACCGCGATGCCGGACTCGGAGGCATGGAGATAGCGGTGATCTACGGAGTGAAGGGGCAGGAAGATAAGTTCATCAATTATCTTTCGCCGCGATGGATTGAAATGTTCACCCATGTTCTGTCAGAAGGAGAGCGGCTTGACCTCGGCATTGATCTTGCCAACGCTTCGGGATGGCCGTTCGGAGGTCCGTGGGTAACACCTGCCGATGCCTGTAAGAATGTCAGCTACCTTACCTGGACGGTTGCAGGAGGCGACTCCCTTACCGAAAAGATCGAATTCATCCAGCAGCCGCTTGTGAGGCCGGTTGGTGAAAAGCCCGACATAAAGAAGCTGAAGGATCCGATCAGCCGGAATGACAATCTCCAGCTGTATGCCCTCGATCAGATCAGGTTTGAAAAGCCCATTCCGCTGAAAACCCTGATTGCATATTCCGACAGCGGCATTGTGGCAGATCTGACAGGATTTGTCACCCCCGAAGGGAAACTCGACTGGACAGCCCCTCCGGGCAAGTGGACTCTGTACGGCGTCTTCCAGGGATGGCACGGGAAAATGGCTGAACGGGCAGGTCCGGGTGGTGAAGGAGACGTCATAGATCATTTCTCCGGCCTTGCAATCGACAATTATCTGAAGCATTTCGATACAATTTTCAAGGATTATGACATAAAGACTCTCCGGGGCTACTTCAACGACTCATACGAAGTTGATGACGCTTCAGGTCAGGCCGACTGGACTAACGACTTCTTCAGCGAATTCATCATCAGGAGAGGTTACGACCTCAGGGGCCACCTCCCTGCGCTATTTCAGAAAGATGATCCTGAGAAAAACGAAAGAGTCCTCTCCGACTACCGTCAGACAATCTCCGATCTTATTCTGGCCAAATTCACCACACGCTGGACTGAATGGGCTCACCGGCAGGGCAAGACAACACGGAACCAGGCCCACGGATCACCGGGCAACATACTCGATCTGTATGCAGCTGTCGATATCCCTGAAACTGAAGGAAACGAGCGGACAAGGTTGAAATTTGCCTCGTCAGCCGCAAATGTGACAGGAAAGAAGTTAGCCTCCTGTGAAGCAGCTACATGGCTGAATGAACATTTCCTCTCATCGCTCGGCGATATAAGGAAAGCAGTGGATCTGTTCTTCCTTGCCGGGATTAACCATGTTTTTTATCACGGAACCTGCTTCTCACCTCAGGCTGAGCCGTGGCCGGGATTCCTGTTTTACGCGGCCGTCGAGCTGACGCCTGCAAATCCCCTATGGCACGATTTCAGCGGGCTTAACAAATATGTTGCAAGAGTGCAGTCGTTCCTTCAGCAGGGAATGGCCGACAACGACATACTCCTTTACTTTCCGATATTCGACAGGTATGCCAGTTCCGGAAAAGGAATGCTTGAACATTTTGACGCCATAAGTCCGGCCTTCAACGGAACACCGTTCAGGACGGCAGCCGATGAAATGATAATGAAAGGATACGGATTCGACTACGTTTCCGATCTTCAGCTGACAAACACGCTACCGCTCGGCGGGCTGCTGCAGACCGAGGGAAATGTCTACGGCACCCTGGTTGTTCCCGGATGCAAATACATACCTGTCGAAACCTTCACACATATCCTCAGACTTGCAAAAGAAGGAGCAAAAGTGATTTTCCTGGGCGACCTCCCCGAGAACATTTCGGGCTGGGGAGATGCAGAGGAAAAAACCGCATTTTTTGAAACACTCAAATCAGGGATCCGTTTTGCCCCGACAAATAACCCCCAGGTCATGAAAGCAAGCTACGGCGAAGGATCGCTGCTCACCGGAAGCAACCTTGAGCAGCTCATGATATTTGCAGGAATACCGCGGGAAACAATGACAGATCACGGACTTGCATTTGCCAGGCGGCAGAACCTTGATGGAACAGTCTATTTTATTACCAATCAAAGCGATAAGGCCTTTGATAGCTGGGTGTCACTTGAGGCAAGCGGCGGATCAGCAGCAATTTTCAATCCGATTGACGACAGGTTCGGACTGGCAAAAACAAGGGTATCAGCCAGAGGAGGATTGGAGGTATACCTGAGGATCAATCCTGATGAATCGCTGATTATTCAGACCTACGAAGCCGTACAAAAGGGCAAGCCATATCAGTATTATGATCCCGTCTCCGCTCCTTCCCCCGTAAATGGCACATGGAAAGTTGAATTCATTGAAGGCGGCCCGGCTCTGCCTCCTTCAGTTGAAAGTGCCGGTCCGGTTTCCTGGACTAGTTTTAAAGGCGATGAATATCAGAACTTTTCAGGCACTGCACTGTATTCTGTGAATTTTAACAAACCTTCTGTTAAAGGAGATGCCTGGCTGATTGATCTGGGGAAAGTTCACAGCAGCGCCAGTATTACGCTCAATGGGAACAAGGTAGCTGTTCTTCCCGGTCCGGGGTACTCTGTAATAATCGGTAAAAAAATGCTTAAAGCGAATAATTCTCTTATGATAGAGGTCTCTAACCTTATGGCAAACAGGATTTCGTGGATGGATAGAAACGGTGTCGAATGGAAGAAATTCTATAATGTAAATATGGCTGCCCGGCTCAAAGAGAATAATAAGAATGGTGTGTTTGATGCCTCGGCATGGAAACCAGTTGAATCAGGGCTGCCCGGACCGGTTACAATCACTCCGCTGAAGAAGGTCAGATAATTTGTGATATTATCATTAAAATCAAGCCTTATGAACCCAAAGAAATTAAACCGCAGGATGTTTATCAGGAATACTGCCACCGCGGCAGCAGGACTTGCATTAGCCGGCCAGGCTGCCTGCACCGGTTCTTCCAAAATCCCGGCAATAAAGAACAAGCTTCCCCGCTGGAAGGGTTTCAATCTCCTTGACCTCTTCTCCCCCACTCCGCCTCAGAATCCGGGTTCAGGCAAAACAACCGAAGAGGACCTTAAATGGATGGAAGACTGGGGCTTTGATTTTGTAAGGATCCCGATGGCGTATCCAAGGTATCTTTCGTTCGACAGGACCAGGGATATAAGGAAGGACGAGATCCTCAACTTTGATCAGAAAGCGCTGGAGGAGATTGACAATCTGATCTATAAGGCCAATAAGCACAACCTGCATGTGAGCCTGAACCTCCACAGGGGACCCGGTTACTGCATCAATGCGGGATTTCATGAGCCTTTCAACCTGTGGAAGGATAAGGAAGCACAGGATGCCTTCTATGCCCACTGGAGCATGTGGGCCGAAAGGTATAAGGGAATCTCTGATGAATTACTGAGCTTCGACCTTCTTAATGAGCCTGCCTACATAGAGGATATGAATGATCAGTTTGCTCAGAAGGGACCTGTTCCGGGGGACATCTACAGGAAAGTGGCTGTTGGCGCTTCGGATGTAATCTGGAAATACAACAACAAACGCCTGATTGTAGCCGACGGTAACAGCGGCGGTAGCAATGTGATACCTGAACTTGCGGATCTGAACATTGCGCAGAGCTGCAGGGCTTACTATCCTCATTATGTGTCGCATTACCAGGCATCGTGGGTTTGGAAGGATCCTTCAACAGCTCCAATGCCCGTATGGCCGGGTGTAATTGACGGAAAACAGTTCGGCCGTGCCCAGCTTGAGGAGTTCTACAAGCCATGGCTCGAACTTGCCGACAAGGGAGTTGGTGTTCATTGTGGCGAGGGGGGATGCTACAACAGAACCCCGCATAATGTATTCCTGGCCTGGTTTGAGGATGTTCTCGACATCCTGACTGAACGCAAAATTGGCTACGCTCTCTGGAATTTCAGGGGCGACTTCGGGATTCTTGATTCACGCAGGACCGATATTGACTACACAGACTGGTATGGACACAAACTCGACGGGAGACTACTCGAACTGCTTAAGAAATACTAATCGTCGAGGGCCTGGTAGACCATTGCTTTGAACTTGTTCTGGATTTCACCGTGGCTCAGAGGCGACTGCTGCATGAAAAGCAGGCATACCAGCCTTTCTTCAGGATCGGCCCAGTAGGTGGTTCCGAAATA
>CAZKTX010000076.1:0-12249 GCA_964555805.1 uncultured Rikenellaceae bacterium | reverse complement strand
GGGCGGAGCTGTTTCCCACATACCATACCTTACAGGCGGGATGAATCTCGTCCTCGATACAATTACATATGACGACACTGAACTTCCGGTATATAATTTCATGGTTGATTACATCAGGATGTTCGAGGATAATGTTTCATTATTCGCTTCCCTGCCCCTGTCGCAGACCAGAAGGTTTGAATCGCAGGCTTCCTCGTCGTGGTATTATTACAGGTTCGACAGATACAATTACTACTATACAATGGAGGAGATCCCCATCGGCGGGAATAAGGAAAAGCTCAACGCTCCTAAGGGCGATAACTTCCAGCAGGTATCCCTGGCTTATGTCGAAGACAATTCGTATTTCGGCATGACCGCACCGATGCAGGGACACCGGGCGCGGCTTGAGGTCGAAAAATACTTCGGCGCAGCAAACATACTGACAACACTGGTCGACTACAGGAAGTACTTCTATGCCAGGCCGGCAACCTTCGCTGTAAGGCTCTACAATTACGGCATGTACGGAAAGGAAGCAGAAGACGGGGTGATAACACCCTTCTACCTCGGTTATCCGTGGCTGGTAAGAGGCTACGAAAATGTGAGATACAACCGTGCCGAGGCTGAACAGAACAGATTCGACGTGTCATGGCTGTCGGGAACAAGGATAGTGGTTGGAAACGCCGAGCTGAGAATCCCGTTCACGGGACCTGAGCGGCTCGCCCTGATTAAGTCAAAGTATTTCCTTACTGATATAAACCTCTTCGTCGATGCCGGTCTGGCCTGGAGCAATGGAACTGATGTGACATTGAATCTGAAGCCTGACCTTGTCAACATGAGCATTGTTCCGGAACCCGTGACAGAAAAGCCGGAGAGCTCACCGATAATAAGTACGGGAGCTTCCGTCAGGGTAAACGTACTGGGTTATATGATCCTTGAACCCTATGTTGCCGTTCCGCTTCAGAACGGAGGATTCAAAAATATCCAGTTCGGACTGAATTTTGTTCCTGGTTGGTAAATACAGGCTGAACCAGAGCATCTTATAATACAAAGGCTGACAATCGACCCGGAGATCCGGGTGAATTCATTGTCTGCCTTTTGTTAAACAATCATAAATAACCTGCTGTTTGTCAAATAATGCTTTACGATTAAAGTTATTACAAATATTTTTGAGCTATGACCCTTAACCTTTAAAATTCTTATTTATGAAAAGAAAACTCTTATTTCTCGTCCTGGCACTTTCAGTTGTATTTACAGCCTGCAAAAAAGACAAAATTGACACACTGGGCGGCATGCAATCGCCGATGGGTGAAGTGGGTGAGACAATATCATCATCGGGGGGATCCATTTCCGGTGTAAGCTCGATCGCTGCTACAGTAGTTTCCCTTGAAGGCGGTGTTTCATCATTCTCAGGCAGTGCGGTAATTACAAACAACACAATCAAGAACATTCTCTTAAATCACCCGCAGACAGTTGTAAACGGAGACAATGTAACCATTACCGATATCGAATTCCGGATCACTTCAGAAGGCATTGAAAGCGTCAATGGTCTGGAGCCGGGTATCATCGTTAAGTATGATTCAAACGTTGGAGATTCATATACAATCAACGGAGGTAAAACCAGGACTGTAACCGCCAAATCGACCGATAATGTTTATGCATGGGGAGGAATGGATATAAAGGCTATGCAGATTGAAGAAAACACAAACAAATTCGGAGTCAAAAAGACTGTTTACTGGGCAAATCACCGTTTTGGCCTGGTAGGGATCGAATTCACCTTCGATGATAACTCCACTGCAAAATTCCCGGTTTATTCCAGCACCGAGAACGACTGAATACCCGCTTAAGGGCAACTGGTAACAAATTGAGTATTCAATGAAGTATCTGTATATCGGGGGAGTTAAAAAGGAGATACCCGAATATCCTCATCATAAGAATTTTATCTACAAGCTTTACCGCTATTTTGAGGTCAAGAACCTTTTCGATTTTCTCACAATCGACGGATTGTTTTATATTCCGAAGAGGCTTTACCTCAACAGGAAGTATAAAACGGTACTGCCCCGTCTGCTTATGATCGACCCCACAAGTGCATGCAACCTCAAATGCAAGGGTTGCTGGGCTGCCGATTACAGCAAGAACACGAATCTGTCGTACGAAAAGCTCGATGAAATCCTTACTGAGGCAAAGAAGGTAGGTGTGTTTGAGATACTTATGACAGGCGGCGAACCCATGATGAGGAAGAATGATATACTTAAACTCTGCCGCAAGCATTCGGGGCTTACATTCGGTCTGTTCACAAACGGCACCCTTGTTGATGAAGCTTTTGCAGATGAGATGGTTCAGCTTGGAAACCTGAATGTGTATATCAGCATCGAAGGCTACAGGGAAGAAACCGACATGAGACGGGGTGAAGGCACTTACGAAAAGGTAATTGCCGCAATGGACATTCTCAGGAAGAGGGATATAGGTTTTGGATTTTCAATTTGTTACCATTCAAGGAACTATCTGACTGTTACAAGCGATGAATTCCTCGATTTCCTTACAGCAAATGGAGCCTGGTTCGGATGGATGTTCACATACCTTCCTATTGGCAGTGATGCAGATACATCACTCTGCTGCACGGCGGAACAAAGGGCTTATGTTAAGGAGAAGATCGAGGATTACCAGAGAAGGAAGAAATTTACCATAATCGATTTCCCCAACTCAGGCCATAAATCAATAGGATGCGTGGCTGCCAGCAACGATTTCGCGCATATCAATTCAAACGGCGATCTTGAGCCCTGCGCATTCTGCCATTATTCCGACGTCAACATCCACGACATGTCGCTTGTGGAGGCCCTGCGGTCACCATTCTTCAGGAACTTCAGAAAGCATAAACCATTTTCCGACAACTTCCTTCGTCCGTGTCCTTTCTTCGATGTACCGGAGGCGCTGCTTGAAATCACAAAGGGTGAAAATGTCAGATCGACACACCTGAATTATCCTGAAAGCCCTGCTGAGCTGGTGGCTAAAACAAAGCCGATTGCAGAACGATGGAAAACTGTTGCAGAAGATCTGTATGAGAAGATGCCTGCGAATGAAAGAAGAAGGTTCGGCCTTCTTACAAAGTTAATGTTCTGGGGAAATGATAAGATAGCCCGGTGGTGAGAGCAAAAAAATGAAATAATGCTTTTCTCAAACAAGTTCAAGATACCCGGTCTGATCCTGGTGATTGCAGGCCTGGTGCTTTTAATCCTTTATTTCAGTATAAACCTGAGGTTTGAAATACCTGTGTTTGCAGTTGTCTCATCGTTCATGGAGACAAAGCTGTTCACAACATTCAGTACCAACTTTGCGGACGAGCTCACCATGATACTTCTTTTTTCAGGACTTTTCATTCTGGCAACGTCCGAGGAAAAGGATGAAAACGAACAGGTGAAAGCATCCCGTCAAAAAGCGGTTAAAACAGCATTGATAATCAACAGCGCCATTCTTGCATTTGCCATCCTGTTTATTTACGGCAGCGGTTTCATGGCGGTTATAATCGCCAACCCCTTCATGCCTTTCATCATCTACCTGATACTGTTCAGTTTCCTGAAAAGGAAAAGGGTCTGAAAGACCTTAGTTACCGGCGGTCTCGAAAAAGAGCTTTATCCTGTCAGTTTTCAGACGTGTCCTCAACCAGCCGGCTATTTTCTCCCGTTCAGTTCCTGTGTAGTTTCTGTTATTAACAGAAAGAACAATAACATATTCCGTTTCCGGCCTGGTTGCGTCTCCCTTGAAAAGGAGGGAATTACCGAATGTACAGCTTACGATATCGGGGTAGAGTGTCCTGATCTCATTCAGAATCTCCTGTCCCATGTTATTCCTGGAACTAAGATCCTCCATTTCCCTTTGCCTGTTCTGTAATTCACCCTGGAGGCGGACCACCTCCGAGCGAAGGTTGTTCAATTCCTCGCTCCGGCGGGTTAAGTGATCGAAGGTCAGTCCCTGACTGAACTCTATTGAAGCATCTGTAAGGGAAAAATCACGGGCTTTGGCCCGGATACCAATCTTCTGTTCATCTGTAAGCTGTGTGCCTCCATAGACGAGAGTTATCGTTCTGGCAGCGGGATTTATCTCATGCTTCATAAGATAGTTGCCTTCCACAAATCCGATGTTGTTTACATATTTTGAAGCATTCTCGCTGAACCTTTCCACCTGGACCAGCTTATACCCAAAAAAGATACTTGGAATCAGAACAAGAGATATGACGAATGATATCCACCTGTTCACCCTTGCTTTCTGGGCGCTGTCGACAAGTGTTGTTATCGGGAATTTAAGTATCTGCGAAACCACCACCGAAGAGATGGCGATGAAGACTGTGTTGATTGTAAACAGATAAAGTGCTCCGAAGAAATATTCAAACTGCCCGGTCGCGAGACCATATCCCGATGTGCAGAGAGGGGGCATGAGGGCTGTTGCAATTGCCACTCCGGGAATAACATTGCCCTTATGCCTGCTGCTTATTGCAACTATCCCGGCAAGACCTCCGAACAGGGCAATCATAACATCATAGATGGTTGGGCTTGTCCTTGCGAGAAGTTCTGAGTGGGCAGTCGAGATGGGACTCATTGCAAAATAGGCAGTGGATGCCACAAGGCCCGCTCCCACCGCAAATGAAAAATTCTTGAGGGCTTTGCGGAAAAGAGGAAAATTATAGGTCGCAATACTGTAGCCCATTCCGTTTATTGGTCCCATCAGGGGAGAGATGAGCATCGCCCCTATTATCACCGCGGTAGAATTCATATTCAGACCCACCGAAGCAACTATTATTGCAAACACGAGAATCCAGAGGTTTGTCCCCTTAAATATCATGTCAGCTTCAATAGTCTTGTGAATCTTTTCGTAATCATCGAGATCACCTTCGAGATTGGTGAAATGGAGAAACTGACGTAAAAGACCTGTCCTTCTCATATCCGGAATTTTTTAATTCAGACTATACCCGTCCATTACAAGCACGAATATAACTTTTTTTGCGTTGATTCAGACCGCTCTCAAAGTTAGGAGTTCTCACGGAATCTTAAGACGAAGAATGATTTTTGCTATCTTGCAGGCCAGATTTATTACTCAAATTCCGGAACAAAATGCAGGAGAATATTAGCAAATGGGTTGAAAATTTAGTCCCCTGGCTTCTCAACCACGGGATTAAAATAGTGTTCATTGCGATTCTGGCTTACCTTATGAATGTTATAATAGGCAGGATCATAGTCAGAACGGTCAGGATTGCAGTTGTCAGGGACGAGAACACGTCGGCTGAAGCCGAACTGAAAAGGGAGGACACCCTGATCCACATTTTCAGGGGTGCACTCAGAGTGATCCTAATCGTCCTTGCCATACTCATGATCCTGCAGGAATTCGGACTAAAAATCGGACCCATACTGGCTGGTGCAGGGATTGTCGGAGTGGCTGTCGGATTCGGCGGACAATACCTGATAAAGGATGTTATCACAGGGCTTTTTATGATACTTGAAAATCAGTACCGCATAGGGGATGTTGTAAAAATAGACGGCACTGATGGCGTTGTACAGGATATAACATTGAGAAAGACCACCTTAAGGGACATGGACGGAACTGTCCACCATATAAATCACGGATCTATAGTACTGGTGTCAAATCTGTCAAAGGATTTTGCCAGGGTGAACATTGAAATCGGTGTTGCTTACGACACAGATATTGAACATCTTATCAAGGTCATTGACATGACAGGCATGGAGCTGGCTGAAGATCCCTTCTTCAAGCAATCAATTATCTCTCCTCCGAAATTCCTGAGGGTGCAGAAATTTGCCGACTCTGCCATTATTGTCAAAATCCTGGGCGACACCAGACCCCTGAAGCAATGGGAGGTTGCCGGGGAGCTGAGGAAAAGGCTTAAAATCGCCTTCGACAGGGAAGGGATAGAAATACCATTCCCCCAGACTGTCATCCACCAGGCAATAAAACCTGCCAGCCAGGACTAACGGAATCAGACTCCTGCTATCCTCCTCTTGTATTCGGCAAGGGCTTCATCGAGCCTTTCCCTTTCTTTTCCGTCGCCGGTAACATTATGTGAAGGATGAATGAAAAGCTTGACTCCTCTTTCGGCCAGAATTTCGGCAACTGTGGTGATCGTCATCCATACGCAGGTTACAAATGCCATTGTCGAGACCGGACCTATCTTGTCGGGGTGGTTCATAAGCGGAACTGAAGCATCCTCGATAGGGGCGCATGTATCGACAACTACATCGGCCAGGTCGAAGATCGTCTTCCCGGACGAATGCCTTGTCTTCTTTCCCTTTGCAGCTGCGGCCGAGCCAAAAACAATAACCTTCATTCCTCTCTTCCTTGCTTCAATGGCAATGTCGATGTTAACATTGTTAATCCCTGAATGGCTGAAAAGCCACATAATATCCCTCTTGTCGAAATCGTACCCCTTCATGATCTCCCTGCCGTAACCCTCCACACGTTCAAGGAATACAAACTGGTGTACTCCCATCTCGCCTGTAATCCTTGTAAAAAAAGTTAGAGGGAGCTCGATCATGGGATGAAATCCTACAAACCCTCCTATCCTCGGGTACATCTCTTCGATCGGGAGTGTGGCATGACCGCATCCGAAGGTATGAACCCATCGTTCGCATTCAATTGTGACGGCCATAAGTTCAGCTGCCTTGCGGATGTTTTCGCCCTGTGTTTCCTCAATGCGTGTCATTACGTTCATCGCATTCTCAAGCCATTGCTTTGCCAGTTTCATAGTAGTTTCTTTTTATAGTTTTTAAATATCAGTATTCCAAGAAATATCATAATCAGAGTCACAAAGGAAATTACAAGTAGCAGGTTGCCTATTCCTGCTTTCTGGGAAATGATGCCCATGAGATAGTTTATGATCATGTTCCCCAGCAGGGCAATCGTAAGCACGAAACTGAATGCCGTTCCGGAAATAAGCTTATACCTTTCGCCCACAAGTCCGAGCATAACAGGAAATCCGTTTGCCAGTCCGGTTCCCATAAGGAAGAATCCTGCCGGTGCGATAATTGCAGCTTTTCCTGACTGAACCATTGCAATACCGGTAATCAGCAATATGAATGATATTGCCAGCAGCCTGGCCGGAGCCATGTTCCTGATAAGAATCCCTGTCACGAGTCGCATCGAAACCATTCCGGCCACAAATAACGATAATCCGAGAAGAGCCTTACCCTGCGACAGGCTCAGATAATCAGCCAGGTAACTTGTCGTCCAGTTGTTCATCAACCCTTCATAACTGCTCTGGAAAAAGAGGAAGAAAGCTATAAGCAATAACACTCTGTCCCTGAAGAAATCCTTTATCCCCGATATTGGAATCTTCTGTGCTATTTTCGGCGGCGGAAACTTTGTCAGTCCATAGATTATTGAACCCAGCAGCGAAATCAATCCGACCAGCGAGACTATTTTTTCAAATCCGGCCTTTTCCCCTGCATAACTGAGCAACAGAGGAATCCCCAGCGCACCAATCCCGAAGAATACTCCCAGCAGGCTAATGTTGGCTGTTCTTTCAGAATCGCTAATATCCGACACAAGCGCATTTGTCGCTCCGTTGAGCACTCCGCCCGACAATCCTATCAGAAAAATAGAACTCTTAAGCAGGATGGATGAAGCAGAAAATGCAACCCCCTCAAAACCGGCAGCCAGAAATATGCAGGTGATTACCAGAAGCAGCTTGTAGCCATACCTGTCGGCAACCGGTCCGAAGATTAGCGATCCGGTCAGGATGCCGAGAGGCAGGATTGAAAACAGGGTGCCTGTTTCAATTTCGCTCATCCCCAGCTTCACCTTCAGGTCAGTTGCAATGGAACCCAGGGTGATGAGCGCCACTCCGAAAAGCAGCATGCCGAAACAGGCCGACCAGAACACTCTGCGTTTGTTATACATCTTCAAATATTTAATGATTCAGGGCATTCGGATTCTTCAGGGCCAGATAACCTGCTCCATAAACGGCGGCTGCCCCTCCAAGCCCCGAAGCCTCAATCCTGACTTTCCTGATGCTTACCGGCTGTGCCCACAGCTCCGCTTCTTTAATGATTTCCGGAATGAATCGCACTGCAGGTCCGAAAACACCGCCTCCCAGAAGCACTTTTTCAGGATTTAAGAGACTTACTATGTTTGCCACTGCCATTCCCCAGAACTCAATACATTGAGCTATCACCTTACCTGCCAGCCTGTCGCCCTCTTCGAGGGCTTCAAAAACATGACGGCCTGTGATTGCTTCAGATTCAATACTCCTGAGCTTACCCGAATAGTTGTCGTCTTCTGTGAGCAATTCCCTTGCAACCCTTGCCATTCCGTCGCCCGAAGCATTGTATTCAAAGCATCCGCAACTTTTATATTTAGCCTGGAACGGCCTGTCGAGAGCCATCCAGCCGATGGCCCCCGCTATGTCGTCACTTCCTCTGAGAACCTCGCCTTTTGAAAGAATTCCGGCCCCGATCCCTGTTCCCACAGCAAGGAATACTGCATCCCTGCAGCCCTTTGCATTTCCCATCCAAACTTCGCCCAGAATCGAACAGGCTCTGTCGCTGTCGATCAGTACCGGAATATCGCCCGTTGCTTCGCTTATTTCACGAAACAGGGGATAATCGCTCCAGCCTTCTATGTTGGGAGCCCATACGGTGCCAGTCCTCACCATGCTGATCCCCGGAACAGAAACCCCGATGGATCCAATTTTTAATCCCTCACTCCGGGCTCTTTCAAGATTTGCCCTGATACATCCGGTTACAAAACTGCCTGCCTCCTTCCCTGAACGGGATCCTAGGGTTACTCTCTCACTGCTCAGCATCTCACCGCTGTCTGAAAAAACGGCTGCCGCAAGCTTTGTGCCTCCAAGATCAACTCCGAGTACTTCCATCAGCTATCTTTATTTACCATTGTTCCGTTAAGGAGATCATCTATCCTTACAAAACTATAACCCCTGGCTTTCAGTTCCCTCACAAGTTCCGGCAGCAAAAAATAAAACTTGTCGGTCCTCCGGGGATCCGTACCCGCATGTACAAGCAGAATAAAACCGTTAAGACCTGTTTCCTGCCTGCTTTCATAAGAAACGACAGAATTGCAGATAGTCCTGCTGTCAACATATCCGGTACCCATTTCAGGAATGGTATAATCGGCATTGCTCCTTGTCCCGGGCGTGAAATTTATTAACTGAAGTCCATATTCCCGGGTCCATGTGGCAATTGAATCGTTATACCACTCATAGGGAGGGAGGTACCAGAGCGCCTGCTCTTTATTAATTCCGAATTTCTGCAATTCGTCATATGAGGCTTCAAGGTCATCAAGAAATTCCTTCCGGGTAACAAGAAGGCTGTCCCGTTTTACCCAGTCGCAGTACAGGAGATGATTGTCGGAGTGCGAGCCCAGGTAATTCCCGTCTGCAGCAAGCAATCTTATCCATGGCTCAAATTCCCTGTTCCTGTAAAACTTCCCGGTAAGAAAAAAGGATGCCCTGATATCTTCGTCTTTCAGCATTCCCGATATGAATTCCAGTCCGTCGCCGAATTCGTCTCCGGTGAAAACAAGTGCAATTTCCTGAACTGTTGTGTCTCCGCGAATTATTGCACCATGACTGAATGTAAATACACGATCGCCCGTCCCTGAACAGGCCGTAACGACTGTCAGGAAAAGGATGAAAATCAGACCTGAGGCTTGCCTGGACATTAACCTGGCTTTTTCAATTAATCATGCGGCCTTTCGGCCCGGGTTCATATCATGCTGCCATTCAGACAGACCTTTTGCACGTTGAATTCATCATCAAATGCAACCAGGTCGGCCCGGCATCCGGCTTCGATCCTGCCCCTGTCGGAGATTCTCATTACCCTTGCCGGATACACTGTTGCCATCCTCAAGGCCTCCTCAAGCGGGATAGAAACATTCCTTACACAATTCTCAACGGCTTTCATCATTGTAAGAGCGGATCCTGACAGAGTCCCGTCGGGAAGGGTGAACCTGTCTTCCCTTCTTATATGCATATAGGCTTCCCTGCGGTTTTCCTCCACTGCGTCGGATATGAGGAAGAGTCTGTCGTTCATTAGCTTCTTTGCAATCGAGACCATGCTGTAATCAACATGTATCCCGTCGGCAATAATGCTGGCAAACACATCAGGAGTCTGGAACACCGCACCCGGCAGACCCGGATCGCGGTGATGAAGCTGCGACATGGCATTGAACAGGTGGGTGGTAGTCCTTACACCATCACGGAAACCCTCGACCCCCTCCCTGAAAGTGGCATTGCTATGTCCGGCGGCAACAACTATTCCGCTCTCATTTAAAAACTCAATAATCTCCCGGCTGCATACCTCCGGTGCGATAGTCATCATTCCGATAACTTCACTGCCTTGTGATACGAGGGTTTTAACATCCTCCAGTACAGGAGTTCTGATGTACTCCTTAATATGAGCACCCCTCCTCAACGGATTCAAAAATGGTCCTTCGATGTGCAAACCAAGCAGGGCCGGATTCGGATTCTCACCCGCAGTCTTAATCACCTGCCGGTACACTTCATTCGAATTTGTCGGGATGGCAATAAGAAAACCCGTGGTCCCGGTGCGGACAATCGCAGCGGTGATGGCCTCAAGGGCTTCAGGCGTCGGCTCAGCGGAAAAGAGGTAACCTCCGCTGCCGGCAATCTGGAGATCGATGAATCCAGCCGTGAGGTAATTTCCTACGCAGTCGATTATTTCGCAGCCGGAAGGAATATGCAAAGGCTCAGTTATTGAATCGATTACGTTATCCCTGACAATCAGAGCTTTCCCGTCTATAGTTTCAGTACCGGTGAATATCCTGGCATTTGTAAAAGCAAGTGGCATATGTTTTCAATACTTTCTTATTTTTTTAACGCTAATTCTGAATATGCTGCAGGCACATTCCATCCCGATACTTTCAGCACCGGTACTCCGCCCGTAAGTTTTGCTCCCGGACAGGTTACCGTAACTTCTGTGTTCTCTCCGGGAGCAAGGGTGAAATATCCCTGCGACCAGAACGAAGGCAGAATTTCCTCCTCATTTATAAGTATCTGAGGCCTTATAAAGAAAGCGATTTTTGAAGAGTTGTTCCTGACCAGGATCTTCCATGTCCGGTCATTATGGCTGTCGTCCGACTTAAGCACAGTTGTCTCCACGTTTGTCTTTGCCATGTCATCCAGTGCCTTGTAATCGCCCGATGGCGAGAGCCAGTAAGCATTGCGGGAGATCACGTTTCCGGACTTATCGCTCAGTTTCAGAATGACAAACACAAAGCCACCGTATTCCTTTACAATATTATCGAGTGTGGATGTTTCCTTAATGTCAGTTGCACCCAGCGAAATGCTCATGTTGTCGGAATACAGACGTTTCGAATCAAGCGAGTAAACCTCCGCCTGTGCAGTAAGCCCGGCGATAGGCCTGTAAGTCCTGTTAAGCACCATTACCTTGTTATTCAGCAGGTTCAGCTGGATGTGAACCGGTTCGCATGCGTTCTGCATAAAGTAATATCCGGCGTTCGGCATCATGTACCAGTCGTACACCTGCCAAACGAGACTCGGGAATGCTGCGTTAAGCTTCCAGAGCATCACCCCGCCGATATCATTGAGTTTATGTCCGGCAGCCTCGAAGATACTCTGGTACCCAACTGCATTCATCAGCTGCATCTTGTCGCAGAACTGTTCCATGCTTTCGGCTTCTCCATGACGCTTTATCATATCGCGGTAATAATTGTCCCATCTTCCGTTGCCCGTGCACACATCATGGTAACCCCAGGTATTGTTAAGCGGGTATGGCAGGGATTTATCCCATACCAGATCGGGAATGATTTTTGGCAGAATGTTGTAGGGCTGCATAGACGGCAATCCGGTTTCATCCTTGAACACCCAGTCCTTCGCCGAAACCGCTCTCTTGTAGGTGCTGACGGGGTCCTGCCATGTATAGGGACCACCGCTGTAAACGCCGCCGGGACTATTGTCGGGCCATGAGGCCGGCCAGCCCTCAGGCAGCCTGGCAAAGCCCGAGGAGCTCGGAATAAACGGTCTGGTCCCGTCGAGCGAAATAATACTATTTCTCATGAAATCGTACAGTTCCCTTCTTGCATGCCCTTCGTTTCCTCCGGTCCAGACAAGCAGGCTGGGATGGTTCCGTATGCGGAGAATTGTGTTTTCAACGTTCCTTTTGAAGACTTCGCTCTCGAGAGGCCAGTCGGGCGACCCCTTGAATTCTCCCTGTGTATCTCCTGTGATCCAGAAATCGGACCACACGAGAAGGCCGTACCTGTCGGCCGCGT
>CAZKTX010000075.1:0-12614 GCA_964555805.1 uncultured Rikenellaceae bacterium | reverse complement strand
GGTTTTTCCAGATATATGTCCTTCCCGGCGAGAGCGGCCTCAATTGCAGGCTGGGAGTGCCAGTGGTCGGGTGTTGTAATCATTACTGCATCGATCGATTTGTCGAGCAGCATTTCCTTATAATCGCCGTATGTTTTTACATTGACATAATTGCTGTTCCCGGTCTTCCTTGAATAGAAACCTTCAACCATTTGCTTGCCAAGGGCCACCCTTTTTGAATCTACGTCAGCAGCGGCTACAATCATTGCAGTGTCGAATCTCATAGTACCCATTATATCTCCTCTTCCCTGCCTGCCGCAGCCTATCCATCCGATGTTGATCTTATCGCTCGGAGGATTCCTGCCGATTACTGAAGAAGGAATTATAGTAGGCAGGATCAGCGATCCTGCAGCAGCCTGAGCGGTTCTGGAGATGAAAATTCGTCTTTTCATGTATTTGGGATTTAGGGTTTTTTATCATATGGATTTCCCCCGGCGGCATTGACACGCCTGCCGGGGGATTTCCGGTATCATTTTGAAAGTTTAAGGAACATAATTGTTCTGATTCATAAAGATAAAAATTAGGATCAGAAATCGCTTAAAAATGCATATGTTTCTTAATGTGTTTCTGCTTACTGTTCAACTATTGATCCTTCACCTTCGCCGTCGACCCATTTCATCGGCGTTACATTTGACTCAAAGCCGGGATAACCGAAGTTCTGATTAATATGTCCGAGGCTGTTTGCATTGATTGCAGACGACAGAACCGGCCAGAGGACGATGTAAGGAGCAACGCGGTAGTTATAAAAAGGAGCCCTGACATTATCCCTGTAAAATATGTTTTTCTCGATCACCCTGTCGTACCAGAAATTGTCTGTTCCGAATGAACTCATGCTGTAGGTTTTCCCATTATAGCAGGGTTTACCTGTTTTGGCAAGTATGTAAGAGATACGGGTCAGTTCGGTTTTTCTTTTCTCTTCGTAGTACAGTTCCCTTGCCCTTTCATCCAGGATTGTACCGATATTGATCTGGTCGGATGTGTAAGGAGCGCATCCGGCACGTGTTCTGACTGCATTCAGGTCGGCGGCTGCCATATCGGGCTGATCATTCCAGAAATAAGCCTCTGCTCTCAGAAGATAAGTTTCAGCCAGTCTCATCTCATACCAGTCTCCGAAACCACCATCGGGAGTGTTGTCTGTCGGGTCGATCACATAAAGTTTGTAATGCGGCCAGTCGAACCACGATCTGATTGTGTCAGTGCAAAGAATGCCTCCTCCCTGATCGAATTTCTGAAGGTGCTGGTTGTAGTAGGGGTCTCCGTTAGCCTTTAGTCCGGGGACATTGTAGACAAGGTCCTCCATTCTCATCCAGTTGGGATATTTGTGACGCATATCGTTCGGGTCATCCCAAAGGTCGTGCTGGTACCATGGACTTGGACGAAGGCGTCCGATTCCCCTTCCAAACATTCCTACCTGGTCGATCTCGACCGGAAGACCTCCCACAAGAGCGCCTCCCGGCTGGTCAGTTGTTCCTGTCTGGCCTGTCGGTGTTTTGACTTTACCTGCGCCTCCCCAGTAAGGTACAGCCTGGCGCATGATCCTGAGCTTTTCGCTTGCCCCGTCTTCAGTCATTGTCTCGCTGCAGACGAACAACCAGATAGTTTCAGTGTTTTCGGCGAGTGCCTTGTTCTCTTCCTGGTGAAGGTCCCAGATAAGGTCATGTGTCGGGTCATTCTTGTACGATCCGAACCTTTCAGTCATAAGGGCATGTATCCCGTCATTTATGACTGCATTTGCAGAAGCAATTGCATCGTCGAACTCAAGCAGCGACATGTTGACTTTTGTCAGCAGGTGATTTACAGCTGCTTTGTTGATGTCTCCGACAGGAGCATCGGCATTTACCCATTGGGCTGCAAAGTCAAGGTCTTTTTTGCATTTCTGCAGAATACTTTCCCTTGTGCAGGAATAGAAATCGAGTTTGGGCTGGGTTATCTCTTCGAGAATAAGCGGTACGTCGCCGAACTGATGAACAAGCCTGTAATAAACGTTGGCTCTGTGAAAATAAGCCTTTCCGAGAATGTTATTACGCTCCGCATCGGTTTTCCATTCGGCATTGTCGATTCTTGAGATCACAACGTTGGCATACTTGATCCTGTTATAGGCTTCTGTCCAGTAGTTGCCAAGCTTAGTAACGTCGCCGTAGTTGAAGTTGGCGTCAGGAAGTATCACGGCAGGCATATCCATGTGGATACCTGTTTTGTCTGTTGTTCCTTCGACAGCAATATCCGAGAAGATACCCTCTGAGATGAAAGGAGGAGTATCACCGTACATTTCGTGCCTGGCGTTACGCAGACAGGCAATGAGGGCTGCGTTGAATCCTGCGGCGTTCACGAATGTATTTTCAGGGGCATAGAACGATAAAGGCTCCGGTTTGAGAAAGTCTTCGGAACAGCGCGGACCGATGAAGATCAGTGTCGTAAGGAATAATATAATTAAAAGTATCTTTTTCATATCCGGTAATTTTAAAGGGTGATATTTACTTTGAATGAGACATAGGAAGGCGTGTAGGAATCATTTTCCGGATCCATCCATGACCATTGAGGAGCATAAACAAGAGGGTTGTCGGCAACCAGTGACAGCCTGCAGCTTACTATCCTGATCTTTGAAAGCAGGCTGTTCGGGATATTGTAGGAAAGAGAAACATTGTCAAACCTGAGGAAGGAGTTTTTCTCCCACACGTTGAAATTTGTTTCATAGCTTTCAACTCTTGCCCATTTATTACCGGGATTTTCAGCAGTCCAGTAGGGAACATTGTAGTAGGTACCCCTGTCGTAGAAGGCTTCGTTGTTTCTGAGGAAGTTGTTTGCCTTCAGGTGGCCGAGATACGAATACATCTTAACCGACAGCTGCCAGTTTTTGTACTCAATATCATTTCTCAGGCTCAGCCTGACTCTTGGTCTCCTGAAGCCCTGGAATTGCTTATCGTCATTTGTGTAATATCCGTCATCGTTGAAATCGAGGAGTTTATAGTCGCCGGGTGAGCGGGAGTATTTTGTTGCTTCAGCAGATTCAGATGACTGCCATATTCCAAGTGATTTGTAATCCCAGACTTCATCGATAGCATGTCCGATAAACCATTCATTTGTTATATCATCCACTTCCTTCTGTTCTCCTGTTTCTTCATCAGTTACATAATCGCCGAACAGGTGAATAATCTTGTTTCTGTTGTGCGATACAGAGAAGTCGGATGTCCAGGTGAAGTTATTTGTTGAGACGTTGACCGAATTCAGGCTGATTTCGATTCCCTTGTTGTTAACCTGTCCCATATTTGAGAACACGCTTGAGTAGCCGGTTACGTTTGGAAGCTGACGCGGGATAATGAGGTCCTTTGTAATCGAGAAATATGCTTCAACAGTTCCTCTCAGTCTGCCTTTCAGCACAGCGAAGTCGAGTCCTCCGTTATAAGCTGAAGTGCGTTCCCATTTAAGGTTTGCATTTGCCATCCGGCTTGTGTAAAGCTGTGACACGTACTGTTCAACACCGCCTTCAATGAGCAGGAACTTTCCGGAGTTCAGGTTCGACAGGGCGTCGTAGATACCGACACCGCGGTTCCCGTTGACACCGTACGACAGCCTGAGTTTCAGCTGATCGACCCAGTCGACATTGAAGAAATTTTCCTCGCTGATTGTCCAGCCTCCTGCTACCGACCAGAAGCTGGCCCTGGGGTTAGCCTGACCGAAAGCCGAATAACCATCGCGGCGGAAGGACCCCGTTAAGTTGTACCTTGATTTGAATGTGTAATTCAGTCGTGCAAGAAGCGCATCACCGGTGCTTGTCTCATCATTGCTTGTAAGGGAGACATCTTCGGTCGCGGCCTGTATCCTGTGGTAGCCAAGAACATCGGAAGGCTGGAAATTCTGCCTTTCCATATATTCATACCAGTAGTTGTATCTTTCGGCATTCTGTACGAAAGTTGCATCGAAGGCGTGGTCGCCGAAAGTCTTGTTCCATTTGAGCATGTTGTTAATCTGCCATTCGAAAATTGTTGTGTTCGATCTGGAAGCTCTTCCACCCTGAAGTGCCCATTCGAAGTGGCCTGAGGAGTATGAATTATAATCCCTGTTCCAGTTGAACCGGGGTATGAATTCGGATGTGAAAGACAGTCCAAGTGGCAAAGTCACTGTAGCAAAAATCTTGCTGTTCAGGGTATTGTATTTACGGAAGCGGTCGCGGAACCTCATTTCAAGCCAGAAATTCGGAGCGTTGATGTAGCCTGACGGAGTCAGTTCAAGGGTCTTTCCGTCTTCCTGGAACATTGACGAGTAGGGGGTGTTGAAGAGGCTGGTTCCGGGTGAAATAGGGCTTTCATCGCGGAAGGCCATCTGGGCATTCAGACCTACCTTCAGGAAGTTTGTCACATCTGCATCGAGGTTGATCCTTGAGCGGATTGTGCTGAATTCCTCGTTATATCTTATTCCTTCGTTATCGGTGTAGCCAAGTGACCAGTAATATGAAACGGCATCGGAGCTTCCTGACAGACTGAGGTTGTAATCTTGTGTGAGTCCGTTCTGCCATGTGTAATCCTTGAAATCAGTTGTCCTGCCGGCCTTGTAGTTGTTGATTTCGATCGGAGCAAAGCCGATTCTTGAAAGCCATACTTCGTCGAGGTCGGTTGCCGCGGTTGAACCGTCATATGCTTTCCACTGCTCAAGGGTGACTCCTGAGGGCAGATTTTCATAACTGTTGTAGTACCCGGCGCCGATTGTAGTCTGTCTGCGTTCATTCTGTTCAAAACCTGCAATCCTTCGTGCAATATGCTGTTCACCGTTCATCATTTCATAATGGGCGTTTGAGATGAAAGACATTCCGGTGCTTGTACTTATATTGATGACCGGTTTGCCCTTAAGCCCTCTTTTCGTGGTTATAAGGATGACCCCGTTTGTAGCCCTTGCTCCGTAAATGGCAGCCGAGGATGCATCCTTAAGTATGTCGAAAGTTTCAATGTCTACCGGGTTGATGTCAGCCAGGTCACCATAGTAAAGCATACCATCGACTACTACAAGAGGGGCGTTCGCATTTGCCTGATCTCCGTCGTCGGCCCTGAGTGATGTTTCGCCCCTTATAAGCATGTCGCTTGAACTGCTCAGTCCCTTGGCGCTTGTGCTCAGGTTGACAGCCAGGCCTGGTATGGCTCCCCTCAGCATTGTTGTAACGTTCGAAGTGGCTTCAGTGGCGAGTTCATTTGCATCGATACGGGAGACTGCGCCGGTGAGATCCTTTTTCTTGATAGTACCATAACCGATCACTATAACCTCCTCAAGCATTCCGACATCGACCTGCATCACAACGCTGAAGCTCGATTGTGTTCCAATCTCGATTTCCTGGGTTTTCATCCCGATGAACGAGAATGAGAGTATCCTCACATCGACGGGAATCTGGAGGCGGAACTGCCCATCCTTATCGGTAAGAACTCCGATTGTAGTTCCTTTTACCTGCACAGAGACCCCGGCGAGAGGATTTTGTTCTTCATCTGTCACCTTGCCGGTAACAACTTTTTGTGCCGCCAGATTCAACGTGAATCCGGCAAGCATAATCAGCAACAGAAGTTTTTTCATTTAGTTGAATTAAAGGGTTAAAAAAAGAATTCTATAATCAGGCGAATCAGGTTAGTTGATACCAAATTTATGAAATCATTTCAATAAATGCAATCGGTTGCTAATAATTCTACAGGCAATTGATTGTATTACTAACTAAAACTTGTAAAACAGCTTATTCAGCCTTACGGACTATAACCTCGGGTGGCGAGGCGAAGTAGTTCCAGGCGCTTTCTGCCTTTTCCTTTCCGAAGCGGCCGTTATAGACGAGGAACCTGTATCTCAGGTTATAATTTTTCCCCGGCATCAGATCCCAGTTCATGTCTTTAGTAGGGCAGAAGTTAGCAAACATATCTCCTCTGTTATACTGGTTCTCGGGCCATATCCTAAGTGGTTCGGGGAAGTTGTAGTTTGTCGGGAACGACATCATCACAACACCTGCATAGTCATCATCGATCTCGCCCTGAACGATGCACCACCTTGCCTTGCTGCCATCTGCGCTCTTTCTGTCCTTCCCTTCTGATGTGAGAACCATGCTGTTCAATCTGTCCCATTTCTCCGTAGTTCTCCAGCCCAGACCGGCATAGCGGTATTCAAGTATTCTGAAGGGGCTTTCGGTGGCGCAGTTCATATTTATGTTGAAGTCGACTATGAAACAGTCACCGCTTTTGTCAGGTTCATAGACTCTTACATTCTGAAGCTCGTTCATGGCAACCTTGTCTTTCCCTGTTTTTTTCAGGACGATGTGTTCATGAAGTGCACCGAATTCGGAGAAAACGGGACCTTCCTGGACAGACACAAAGTTTGCAAACCGGACAGTGGCCTGTTTTGAATTAATATTCCAGAAATCCAGGGTGTCACCTTCGAATTCAACCATTGTCCATGGATTCCAGATACCGTAATGGTGATAATGGTCTGGCGGTTGAATCCGGGTAAGTGACTGACCGTGAGGCGACCACAGTGGATGTATGAATCCGCTTCTTTTGTATGCAGTATCGACTCCGGCCGGAGGATACACTGTACTGAAGAAATACTGGAGCAGCTTCTGGTCGCCTGAATGGATAAGCAGCGCGCCATCCTTAACCGAGGCTTTCATAGTATATTGAAACACCTGTTTCTCCCTGACAAGCTCATAAGAGTGTTTCTCGCCGGTACCGGTTCCCGACGATACCAGCCAGGTCAGTTTCCTTGGGTTTCCTGCTTCGGCCTGAAACGGCACCTTCTCCCTGATTCCATCCTTTATCTCATACAATGCGAGGATAGTATCGGAAATGTATGTAACCTCATCGAGATTAATGCTTACCGGAATTTTAAGTCCAAATGCAGGACTGGCCAGATTAACTTCGAGTGAAGCTATCTTTTGTGTCTGGGAGTATGCTCCTGAAAATAAAAGCAGAGCCACAACGGTGAAAAAGGCCTTCACTGGGATAGGGATTTCATGATTCATGGTTGGTTATGTCTTAATGAATTGCGGCAGTTCAGGTTATTTGAATTCCGAAAATAAACAAGTTTATCAGAAACTGCAACCGATTGCGGGTTTTTTTTTCTATTTTTTTCGCTGTCTGTCATTTTATATTAAATTTGTTAATTCATATTCCTGTAGATGAGAACCACCCGTGATGTCACAATTTACGATGTGGCAAAAGCGCTTAATATATCACCTTCGACGGTCAGCAGAGGTCTGAAAGACCATCCGCATATTCATGCTGACACGAGAAAGCGGATAAAAGCCATGGCCAGGGAGATGGGCTACCAGCAGAACAAGTTTGCGAGCAGTCTGAGAAAAAGGAGTACCGAGACTATAGGTGTTGTGGTTCCAAAACTGAACAGTTACTTCATGGCCACCGTGATATCAGGGATGGAGGAGATAACGAACCAGTATGGTTACGGATTGATCATAAGTCAGTCGCAGGAATCAGGCAAAAAGGAAACAGGCTGCGTATCGACACTTTTTCACAGCAGGGTCGATGGATTGCTTGTCTCCCTGGCCTACGACACTGAAAATATTGACCACTTCAACCAGATACTCAGGAAGAATATTCCTGTTGTGTTCTTCGACCGTGTTTCAAACTGCCCCGGATGCATGGGTGTTGTAATCGACAATTTCAGAGCCGGTTATGAGGTTACCTCTCACCTGATTGATCAGGGCTGCAGGAGGATAATGCATCTGGGAGGAAATATGCTTCGCAACGTATATTCAGAAAGGTTCAAGGGATACAAACGGGCGCTGGCTGACAATGGGATAGAATTCGATAATGAATTGCTGATTGTAAGCGAGCTGGGAAATCAGGCAGGCATTGATGCCGTAGAGACAATTCTACGCATGAAGAACCGTCCCGACGGAATTTTTACAGCCAACGACACTTCGGCCGTTGCAGTCATATGCGCACTGCAGAAGTCAGGCATAAGGGTGCCGGGCGATATTGCTGTGGCCGGTTTCAACAACGAACCGGTTAGCCGGGTTGTCAAGCCCTGCCTTACAACTGTCGATTATCCTGCAAGGGAGATAGGCAGGCTCGCTGCATCTTCACTGATTAACATTTTGAATGACAAAGGCGTTTCAAGTCTTAGTACAATCATCGTAAAGCATGAGCTGATAATAAGGGATTCTACATTGAGAAAGAAACAGCCGGCAACAAGGAAATAATGAAGCATCTCATAATTATATCTTCAATTTCTGGTCTGATCAGTCCTTATAATATATAGGTATGCCTGACTGCTAATGAAATACACGGAATCAGATAGCCGGCCATAATCAGGTCTGCTCTACGTTCATTTTAGTAACTTTAATGCTTAAATTAAACAGAAAACGACATGTTGTTATTGGGGATTGATCTGGGGAGCTCTTCAGTGAAGGCTTCGGTTATTGACGGCGAATCGGGCGAATGCCTTGCTTCTGCCTTTTTTCCTAAGGATGAGATGAAAATTATAGCAATTAATCCGGGCTGGGCTGAACAGGACACGGAGGACTGGTGGCTGAACCTCCGGTTGGCAATTCATAAGTGCGTCAGCCAGCTTGGGAACAGGAAGGGTGATATCGGCGCTATCGGCATCTCATATCAGATGCACGGGCTTGTTGCCGTTGGAAATGATATGAAGCCGCTTCGCCCATCCATTATCTGGTGCGACAGTCGTGCTGTAACGTATGGGCAGAAGGCCTTTGAAAAACTGGGAAGCGACTTTTGTCTGTCCCATCTCCTTAATTCTCCGGGGAACTTTACAGCTGCAAAGCTGGCCTGGGTGAAGGAAAATGAACCGGATCTGTTTGGCAGAATTCACAAGATAATGCTGCCGGGCGATTATATAGCAATGAGAATGACAGGGGAAATTGTGACCTCCTTCACCGGGCTTTCCGAGGGAATTTTCTGGGATTTCAGCAAAGGAGGTCTCTCGGGTGAGCTGATGGACAGTTTCGGATTCAGTCAGGATATTATTCCTGTTCAGAAGGAATCATTTTCGGTGCAGGGATGGCTCAGGGAGGATATTGCCGCTGAGCTTGGCCTTCCGGCAGGAATCCCCGTTTCATACCGTGCAGGCGACCAACCCAACAATGCGCTGTCGCTCAATGTACTGGAACCGGGAGAAGTTGCCGCTACGGCCGGCACATCCGGGGTGATATATGGAGTAACCGACCAGACGAAGTATGATCCGCTTTCGAGGGTTAATACATTTCTGCACGTCAATCACACAAAATCAAGTCCCCGCCTGGGAGTCCTGCTATGCATAAATGGAACGGGGATACTTAATTCATGGCTGAAGAGAAACACCGGCAGCGGTATTGACTATAACGGGATGAACGGCCTTGCAGCCGAAGTTGAACCGGGGTCCGACGGGTTGTCGGTTCTTCCGTTCGGTAACGGAGCCGAAAGAATTCTGAAGAACAGGGATATCGGGTGCCGGATTGCCGGACTGAACTTTAACAGGCATTCAAATGCCCATCTTTTCAGGGCCGCACAGGAGGGAATAGCTTTTTCATTCAGATATGGTTTCGACATAATGCAGGAGACCGGAATTGACGCCAGCCTGATAAGGGCCGGAATGGCGAATATGTTTCTCAGTCCTGTCTTCAGGGAGGCTCTTTCGTGTATAACGGGAGCGGTTATCCATCTTTACAATACAGACGGTTCGGTTGGGGCTGCCCGCGGGGCCGGAATCGGTTGCGGATACTACAAATCGGCCGGGGAAGCATTCTCAGGGCTGAAACCTGTTGGAACCACCGAGCCTGACAGCTCAAGGAAAGCCGCTTATGAGGATGCCTACGAGAGATGGGGAGAACTTCTAAAAATTGGTTGATAATTATTTGAATTTTAGCTTAAATGTTTGCACTTTCATAACTTATTTTGTGTTAGAAGGATCAAAGAAATGTTTTAACAATAATTACTGAAATGATTTACAAAGGCAAAAAAGAGTTCTATCCCGGAATTGGGAAGATAGAGTATGAAGGCAGGAAATCGAAGAATCCTCTTGCATTCAGGTGGTATAATCCCGAGCAGGTGGTTTCGGGAAAAAAGATGAAGGACCATTTGCGTTTTGCAATTGCGTACTGGCATTCATTCTGTGGTGATGGTACCGATCAGTTTGGCAGCACCACACATTTCTTCCCATGGGATAAGATGAAGCTCGATGACAAGATCAGCAGCAGGCTCGATGCTGCTTTTGAGTTTACAACTAAAATAGGAGCCCCCTATTATTGTTTCCACGATGTTGATGTTGTCGGAAACGACGGAACTGTCCTCGATATTGAGAAGCGCCTCGAAAAATATGTTCCGGTGATGAAAAAACTGCAGGATCAGACAGGGGTGAAGCTTCTGTGGGGTACTGCAAATCTTTTCGGTAATCCAAGGTATATGAACGGTGCTGCAACCAATCCCGATTTTGCGGTTCTTACAAATGCAGCTGTTCAGCTTAAAAATGCTATCGATGCCACAATAGCTCTCGGAGGCGAAAACTATGTTTTCTGGGGGGGACGCGAAGGGTATATGAGCCTTCACAATACAGATATGAAGAGGGAACTCGACCATATGGGCATGATGCTGGCAAAGGCACGCGATTACGGGAGGAAGCAGGGCTTTAAGGGAACCTTCCTTATTGAGCCGAAGCCGATGGAACCCACCAAGCACCAGTATGACTACGATGCGGCAACTGTTATCGGTTTCCTGAAGAACTATGGTCTTGAAAAGGATTTCAAACTAAATATTGAAGTAAACCATGCAACACTTGCAGGCCACACATTTGCCCACGATCTCCAGGTTGCAGCGTGCGATGATATGATAGGAAGCATTGATGCCAACAAGGGTGATTACCAGAACGGATGGGATACAGATGAGTTTCCCACCAATGTACTGGAGACAACCGAAGCCATGCTCGTGATACTTCAGGCAGGAGGATTCAGGACAGGAGGTATCAATTTCGATGCTCACATAAGAAGAAATTCAACCGACATGGAGGACCTGTTCATTGCCCATATAAGCGGTATGGATACATTTGCAAGGGCTCTTGTGGCAGCCGACAAAATCCTGAATGAGAGTGATTACCTGAAGATGAAAAAGCAAAGGTATTCATCATTCGACAAGGGAGCAGGCAAGGATTTTGAGAAGGGAAAGCTTTCACTCGAAGACCTCAGGAATCTGGCAGTTAAAGCCGGTGAACCAGAAGTACGCAGCGGAAAGCAGGAACTCCTTGAACAGCTGCTTAACATGTTTATAGATTAAGAAGGAGAGCAGACGAGTTAAGAATACTTCTAAGTTCAATAAAAAAAATGGCCGGGCAAGCTGCCCGGCCATTTTTATTCTATTAATAAGAAGCTTCAATAGAAAATTCGGGAGGATTGGCAATTGATTTCTTTACAAGACAAAGGTTTGCCACGTTTATAAGGGATTCCTTGTATTTCTCCGGAAAATCGGGTGGAAGTTTTATTTCCAGCTTAATTGAGGCTGGAAGATGGATTTCCTTATTCCAGACAGTCGTTTGTATTATCCTGATATTTTCAGCAGGAATGTTGCGGTTATCGCAGAATCCCTTTACATAAATACCCGCACAGGTTCCTATTGATGCCAGAAACAGTTCAAAAGGAGCCGGAGCCGTGTTTCCTCCGCCATTATCAACAGGCTGATCAGTTCTGATCTGATGTCCGCCTGTGTGGGCCGTTACGACTTTCCCGCCGTCAAAAGTAATTTCAATCATTTTATTATCTATTTAAAAATTATTACAAACCCTGTGACTGTGTTTTCTCCGTAACTGTCCGGTCGCCGGAAAGGAAGCCGATTGACTGCAGAGACGGCGAAAACACAGGATCACAGGGTCTAAACAGATTTATGTTGTTTTTGTTCTGTTACTTCTTCAGTATTGCATTCAGAACTTTTTCCTTGTCAAGCTTCTTTGTGCAGAAGAACCAGTCGTAGCAGGTCATTTCTGCCTTGCTTTCCATGCGCTGTTTTGCTACCCCGCATGATCCGGCTGTGGGGACGATTACATCGTCGCCCGGACGCCAGTCGGCGGGAAGAGCAACCGAAAACTCATCAGCCGTCTGTAATCCGATAATAACCCTGTAAATTTCGTCAAAGTTACGGCCGAGGCTGAGAGGATAGTAGATAATTGTACGGATAATCCCCTTGGGATCGATAAAGAATACTGCCCTTACTGCCTTGGTTGAGCTTTCTCCCGGCTGGAGCATTCCATAGGTCTTTGCTACTTCCATTGTGATGTCCTCAATAAGAGGGAATGTAACTTCAACATTCTTCATTCCCCTGTATTCGATTTTCTCCTTGATTGTACGGAGCCATGCGATATGGCTGTAGAGTCCGTCGACCGATAATCCGACGAGTTTGCAATTTGCCTCGTTGAACTTCTTTTCCATACTTGCAAAAGTCATGAATTCCGATGTACATACAGGGGTGAAGTCAGCAGGATGGCTGAACAGAATGACCCAGCTTCCCTTGTAGTCTGAAGGGAAATTTATTTCACCCTGAGTTGTAACTGCTTTGAATTCCGGAGCCTTGTCCCCGATCCTCGGCATAGCATAAGTTTTGTTCTCTTCCATAATA
>CAZKTX010000074.1:0-12694 GCA_964555805.1 uncultured Rikenellaceae bacterium | reverse complement strand
TTTACCCAAAACGATATGATTTTCAGGCATTGGTGCCACGTTTACTGGCAAGTCAGGCTGTTCTTGTTAACAGTGATTTAATTTTGACATGTTCTTCAATCTGCCTAAATTTATCTCATTGAAACAAACTCTGCTAAAAAATTTTATGAACATGAAATTCAAATACCTGATCCTTGCCGCTTTTCTCATGTCCGGATGCAATAATCCGGCAAATGAAACACCTGTTCCTGAGGGTAAGGATTCCTGGACGCTTTCAGGTTTTGTTAAGGCCGATTCAATAAATCCAATCCTTGAGCCATCGGCCGGACAGGTTTTTAATTGTCCCGTATCGGGGAAAGACGTGAAATGGGAGGAACGTAATGTTCTTAATCCTTCTGCAGTTGTCAGAGACGGGAAGGTGTATATGATATACAGGGCTCAGGATGAAGCTATGACATCAAGGCTCGGACTTGCTGTAAGTGATGACGGGCTGCACTTCACAAAGGAGCCGGAGCCCATATTCTATCCAGCCAGCGACAGCATGACTTCTTATGAATGGCCCGGAGGGGTTGAGGATCCCCGGATAGTTGAAAGTGAGGACGGAACCTATATTCTCACCTATACTTCTTATGACGGAAAGACGGCCCGGTTATGCCTGGCAAGTTCAAAGGATCTGCTTACCTGGGAAAAGCACGGACCGGTACTGGGACAAGAGAAATACAGGGATGCCTGGTCAAAATCGGGCGCTATTGTTGCGAAGCTTGAAAACGGAAGAATAATTGCAACCAGGATAAACGGCCTTTACTGGATGTATTTCGGCGACACCGATCTTTTTATTGCAACATCCGATGACCTTATCCACTGGGAAGCTGTTGAGAACAGTGAAAACGGCAGGATGATATCAGTACTCCATCCCCGGCCGGGTTACTTCGACAGCAGGCTTGTTGAACCCGGGCCGTATGCACTTGTGAGGGATAAGGGGATACTTCTTATCTACAATGCGAGTAACGCCTCGGGCAACAACGACCCCGGCCTGCCACGGTTCACGTATGCTGCCGGTCAGGCTTTGTTCGACCCGGAGAGACCTTACAGGCTTATCGGCAGGACCAATGATTACTTTATTTTCCCCGACAAACCCTATGAACTGACGGGAGAAGTGAACAATGTTTGTTTTGTCGAAGGAATGGTTTATTTCAGGGATAAATGGTTCCTTTACTATGGTACTGCCGATTCGAGAATTGCAGTGGCGGTCAGGGAAGAAAAATAATGGGACTTCACTGACTAAAATTGCAGCTCATTATGGCCCGGATTTTGCAGTTCTGACTTCTGACTCATAATGTTTAGACTATAATATCCCTTCACTATTTTAGGGGTAGTTTTCAATTATGACATAATTTTTTGCGATCTTTGATTTTGTTTACTAAAATTGTTGCGACACGGAATCCTGAACATTATTAAACTAAAAATTTGAAAATGAAAAAACTGAATATTCCGGTAGTTTTTACGCTGTTCACCGCGATGGTTCTGCTGGTGATATCATGTGCGATAAATCCCGTAACCGGCAAAAAGCAGATAATGCTGATGTCGGAAGAGCAGGAGGTCGCCCTTGGCATGTCTTATGATCCTCAGGTTCTTTCAACATTCGGGGTTTACAACGATAACAATCTGCAGAATTTTGTTCAGACAAAAGGCACAGAGATGGGAAAGATCTCGCATCGTCCGAATCTTGTGTATCACGTTAAGGTTGTTGATTCTCCGGTTGTGAATGCTTTTGCCGTTCCGGGCGGATATATTTATCTCACCCGGGGCATCCTTGCACAGCTTAACAATGAGGCTGAGCTCATGGGTGTGCTTGCCCATGAAATGGGTCACATAACTGCCCGTCATACTGTTGCAACACAGAGCAAGCAGCAGATGGCACAGCTGCTTTTAATCGGAGGTATGATTGCCTCCGAGAAGTTTGCCCAGTATGCCCAGTATGCAATGCAGGGACTTGAATTGCTGTTCCTCAGCTTCAGCCGCGACGACGAGAGGCAGGCTGATGGTTTGGGAGTGGAGTATTCGTCAAAGCTTGGTTATGATGCCCATAAGATGGCCGACTTCTTCAAAGTTCTGAAGAAGATGAGCCTGTCTGAGAGTGAAGGCGGGATTCCCACGTTCCTCTCTACGCATCCCGATCCGGGCGACAGGTACAATGATGTGAACAAACAGGCCGCCCAGTGGCAGACCCAGCTGAACCTGGGGACATACAAAGTAAATGAGGACGCGTACCTTCAGATGATTAATGGCATAATCTACGGTGATGATCCCAAGCAGGGGTATGTCGAGAACAATGTTTTCTATCATCCCGAGCTCAAATTCAAGTTCGGGTATCCCATGGGATGGACTCTCGAAAACTCCCCTCTTCAGGTAACTGTCACTCCTCCTGACGGTAAGGCTCTGATACTTTTCATGCTGTCGGATCAGAAGACCCTTGAGGCAGCCGTTGACACTACACTTGCCAGGTACGGCCTTACACCCCAGGGAAGCAAAAGAACCACGGTTAACGGATTGCCGGCAATAATGACGCAGGCCAAACAGGTTCAGCAGGATCAGTCGACTGGTGCAACGGCAACGAACCTTGTACTTTCCTATTTTATCAGCCATGGCGGCTTAATTTATGTTTTCCACGGAGTGTCGACCGAAGCTGATTTCAACACCTATTCAACTACAATGAACACTGCAATGGCAACATTTTCGAATCTTACAGATGCTTCGAAGATCAATGTACAGCCGAAGAGAATTAATGTAGTTAAGGTTGCCAGGGCAGGTACAGTTGCTGATGCCTTTAACTATTTCAGGGTACCACAGGCCCGGCATGCCGAGTTTGCACTGCTTAATGACCTGGAGCTCACTGATAAGGTTGCGGTTGGAAAAATGTTAAAGATAGTGAGCCAGTAATAGCTGTTTCACAGAGGAAATAAAAAACCCGGATTGATATCAATCCGGGTTTTATTATATCATGATCTTCTAATAAGCGGGAAGCTTGTACCCGTTGTTATAAACGGGAGTTATAAGTGCATTTGCAGTTTCTGTTCCGAACGACTGGGTGGCATCATTCCAGCTAACCTTTTCACCGGTGCGGTAGGCAATATTCCCCATCTGAGCAACCAGTGCCACATTTCTTCCGATATCAAGACTTGCGTTCAGTTTTTCGGGAGTGTTGTTCTTAAGGCAGTCGAGGAAGTTTCTTGTGTGGAGGTCGAGGCCGCTTCCGACATTTTTCTGTACCGGCACTGCTTCAATCTTCTGTTTTTCCGGAACAACTTCCCAACCCTGGCGGTCGAGCACGAGGGTTCCGTTTTCTCCGATATACGACATTCCGTGAGGTCTCCTCCAGTTGCCAAGTCCTATACCGATTGTGTGTTCCCAGATCATCGTGAAGTCGTTGAAGTCGTAAACGGCTGTCATTGTATCGGGGGTTACCATATCATCCTCGGGGAAGGCGTATTTTCCTCCGATAGCCATTACCGAAGAAGGAACTGACTTGCCCATTCCGTAAAGTATGTAATCGATCAGGTGCACACCCCAGTCGGTCATCAGTCCGTTTCCGTATTCCCAGTACCATCTCCAGGTAAAATGGAAGCGATTCATGTTGAACGGTCTCTTTGGGGCCGGGCCGAGCCAGGTTTCATAGTCAACCCCTGCAGGAACCGGTTCGTCGGCCACTTTTGGAACGGCGCCTTTCCAGTCAACATACGACCAGGCCTTGCAGGTACGTATCCGGCCGAGTTTACCTGATTTCAGGTAATTAATAGCGTCAACGAAGTGAGGCTGGCTTCTTTGCCACTGTCCGACCTGAACCATCTTCCCATATTTCCGGGCAGCATTCCGCATTATGTTTATTTCGGCGATCGAATTGCCCATGGGTTTTTCAACATAAATATGCTTGCCGGCTTCCTGGGCATGAACAAACTGAAGGCAGTGCCAGTGATCGGGAGTGCCAATTATAACTATATCAATATTTTTGTCATCCAGCATCTTACGGTAATCCGAGTAATGCTTCGGGGCAGCGAAGCCGAGTTTTTCAATGTCGGCAGTCCGGCTGGCGAGAAGGTTTTTGTCAACGTCGCACAACGCGACGCACTCTACCTCCGGATTCTTCAGGAATGATGCCAGGTTGCTGTATCCCTGGCTCCTGACTCCAATGAGTCCGATCCGGATCTTATCGTTCGGACCGGCCTTTCTCTTTCTTGCTTCAGCAAGCAAATCAACCGGCAGCACCGAACCGGCAGCAATAACAGATGCTGTTTTTAAAAAGTCCCTGCGTGATGAATTCATATTTTACTCCTTTTTGATATTGTCCGGCAATTTAATATTTTCCTGAGTTAAGATCAAATTCTTTCTGCATCTTTGTGTAATCATTCCAATATTAGCATGTCCGATTCATGGATACAGGTAATTCCGGCAACAATCAGGCCCAACAAGTGCATCACTTAAAACTCCGGCAATGCAAAAACTAAAGTTTCTTTCAGGTGTTATAATTTCGTTTTTTATTCTGATAAATGCGGAAGCACAGATTCGTTCACTATCAGATCCAATCCCTCCCGATCAGGCAATAAAAATCGGGAAGCTTGACAACGGGCTTACATATTACATAAAGAAAAACAGCAAGCCGGAGCAAAGGATTGAACTCAGGCTGGTTATAAATGCCGGTTCAATATGCGAGACGGCTGGTCAGCAGGGACTTGCACATTTTATGGAGCATATGTGCTTCAATGGCACAATGAACTTTCCCAGCAACAGGATTATTCAGATGCTGGAAGAAATGGGTGTCAGGTTTGGTTCGGAGATTAACGCCTACACCGGGTTTGATGAGACCGTTTACATGATGAAGATTCCCTCCGATAAGGAGGAGTGGATTGACAGGGGCTTTCAGGTGCTTGAGGACTGGGCTCACCAGGTCAGCTTTGATGAGAAGGAGATCGACAAGGAGAGGGGAGTCATAATTGAGGAATGGCGAATGGGGCTTGGAGCTGATGACAGGATGCAATCAAAGTATATTCCGGTTCTTTTCAAAGGTTCAAGGTATGCAGAAAGGCTGCCAATCGGAAAGATTGATGTGATAAAAAGCTTTCCCTATGATACTCTCAGGGCATTTTATGAGACATGGTACAGACCCGATCTGATGGCAGTTGTCGTTGTTGGCGATATTGATCCTGAAGCGGCCGAAAACAGGGTAAGGAAGTATTTCGGAAGGATAGCCTGGGCTAAGGCACCCAGGCAGAGGGTGGATTATCCGGTTCCCGGAAATGAAGAACCTCTTGTGAGCGTTGTTACCGACAGGGAGGCAACTGGCAGTTCAATACAGGTAATGTTCAAGCATCCGGCTGCGAAGTCAGTTACATATGGTGACTACAGGAACTCGCTGTACAGAATGATTTTTACCTCGATCCTGAACAAGAGGTTAATGGAGATAACCCGGAAACCCGATGCCCCTTTCCTGATGAGCGGATCGGAATATGGTTCATTCATAGGCCGTTCGATAGATGTGTATGGATTATTTGCAGCAGCCAAGGAGAACAGGATTGAGGAGAGCCTCGAGGTTATAATGACCGAAAATGAGAGAGTAAGCAGGTTCGGGTTCACGGCATCCGAGCTGGAAAGGGAGAAGAAGGATATTTATACGATTTATGAAAACACAGCGAAGGAGGCTGACAAAACGGAATCGGGAACATTTGCGGACGAATTCATCAGGAATTTCCTGACGTACGAATCCATTCCCGGTTACCTGAAGGAATTTGAACTTGTGAAGGAATTGCTTCCGGGCATCACCCTTGATGAGCTTAATGAAACCGGCCGGAAGTGGACAACGGAAAACAACATGCTTGTGCTTGTAACTGCACAGGAGAAGGAAGGTACCAGTGTACCGTCGGAAAAGACTGTTACAGATATAATTAAATCGACGCGTACGAAGGATGTTGAACCATATGTGGATAAGGTGGCTGATGTTCCCCTTATTGAAGAGATGCCGTCGCCATCGGTAGTTACCGGCAGGGTTGAGAATTCAGTTTTCGGATTCACCGAGCTGACTTTCGGAAATGGTGTACGGATGATACTGAAGCCCACAGATTTCAAAAATGACCAGATCCTTCTTTCAGCAACAAGCCCGGGCGGAACGTCGCTCTATCCGGATAATGATATAATGTCGGCCATGCTCGCATCAACTGTTGTAACCCAGAGCGGAGCGGGGTCGTACGATTATATGGGCCTGCAGAAAAAGCTGTCGGGAAATACTGCCAAACTCACACCATTCATAAATGAGTTGAGGGAGGGCGTCAACGGAAGTTGTTCCCCGAAGGATCTGGAAACAATGCTTCAGCTTAATTATCTTTATTTTACCGCTATCCGGAGGGATGAGGATGCTTTCAGTTCCTATGTTTCGAGAATGAGGAATATGATCAGGCCTATGAGGGCTAATCCCCAGATTATATTTACAGATACCCTTACAAAGATTGTTACTATGAATTCTCCGAGGGAGATAGCTGTTCCGACTGAGACCCAGCTCGATCAGGTAAGTCTCGACAGGATAATTGAAATTTATAAGGATCGTTTTTCCGATGCCGGAGATTTCACCTATGTTATGGTAGGGAATTTCAACATTGAGGAAGTCATCCCCCTGCTGGCAAAATATATCGGAGGTCTGCCTTCGGCCGGAAGGAAGGAGACATGGAGGGATGTAACTCCGGAGTTCCCTTCGGGCCGTGTAATAGTTGACGTACCAAAAAATTCGGAACCGCAGAGCCTTGTGGCTATGGTTTGGAACGGCGACTTTAAATGGAAAGACAGGGAACGCCAGGGTTTTGCAATTATGACTGACCTGATGTCAATAAAACTCAGGGAAGCAATGCGTGAGGAGCAGAGCGGCGTTTACGGGATCAGTTTTGAAGGAACTCCTTCGAAGTTTCCAACGCCTGAATATACTTTGACCTCAAGCTGGGGATGTAACCCCGACAGCATACAGATGCTTACCCAGACAGTGCTTACGGAGATAGAAAAGTTAAGAAAGAATGGTCCTGCTGAGGAAGATCTGAACAAGGTTAAGGAAGCAATTATAAGGGCAAGGGAAACTGCATTGAAAGAAAACAGTTTCTGGCTGTCGGCGCTTCAGAGCCATTACATGTATGGCACAAGCCTTAGGACTCTTGATGAATTCCGGGAATTTGTCAATTCATTCACTTCCAAAGATATCAGGAAAGTAGCCAAAAGGTATCTTGATACCCGGAACTATGTGAAGGTTGCTTTGCTGCCTGCTCCCGGGGTGGCCGGAACCAATCCCTGAAGCCGGGGAAACCGGCATCTTGCCGGCTGCAGTATCGGATGACCGTGGGTCAGGCGGAATCAGAACAATCCGTGCAATTCCGCATTGATCTTGTCGATGACCTCACTCAGGTGGTCGTTGTTGTTCGGGAAGTTGTAATGATCGGCTTCGATTATAAGCATTTTTCCCAGCTTGTACGACTGAATCCATGCCTCATATCTTTCGTTGAGCCTCTTGAGGTAATCGAGCCTGATTGAGCTTTCATATTCCCTGCCCCTTTTCTGGATCTGGTTTACAAGTGTCGGTACAGAAGCCCTGAGGTAAAGAATAAGGTCGGGCGGGTTGATGAGGGAGCTCATAAGGTTAAAGAGAGCCGTGTAATTGTCAAAGTCCCGGGTCGACATCAGTCCCATTGAATGAAGGTTGGGTGCAAAAATGTAGGCATCCTCGTAGATTGTCCTGTCCTGGACTATATTCTCATCGCTTTTTCTTATCTGAATGACCTGGTTGAAACGGGAATTAAGGAAGTAGATCTGCAGGTTGAACGACCATCTCTGCATGTCCTCATAGAAATCGTTGAGATAGGGATTGTCATCAACATCTTCATAATGAGGAGTCCATCCGTAATGTTTGGCAAGAAGTCCTGCCAGTGTTGTTTTTCCTGATCCTATGTTGCCTGCTATTGCTATATGCATTTTCGGGGTTATTACTTTTCAGCCTCTAAAATACTAAAAATCCATAAAGTTCCTCAATAAATTCACGGGTGTTTGAGAGTCTCGGAACTTTGTTTTGTCCGCCGAGTTTGTTTTTAGACCTGAGCCATCGTGTAAAAGTTCCCCGGGGGACGCTTCGGACAAGCGGCATAACAAGATTGATGTCCTTATACCGTTTGGCCTCGTAGTCGGAGTTTACCGATTTAAGGGTTTCATCGAGGATGCGGGTGAATTTCTCAAGGTCATCCGGTTCCTTTTCGAATTCGATCAGCCATTCGTGGGATCCTCTTGACGATTCTCCCATGAAAACCGGTCCGGCAGTATATTCCAGGATTGAAGCGCCGGTGCCAAGGCATGCTGCCTCGAGGGCTTTTTCAGCATTTTCCGCTATCAGTTCCTCGCCGAAAGCATTTATGAAATACCTGGTTCTGCCTGTAATTCTGAATCTATATGGATTTGTATCGGTAAACACTATCGTATCGCCGATAAGATATCTCCACAGACCTCCGTTTGTAGATATCACCATTGCATAATTAACATTTTTCTGAACTTCTCCAAGGGTCAGTACGGGCGGTGAACCTGATCCGGCTTTTTCTGCCGGTGTGAATTCATAGAAGATACCATAATCGAGCATCAGGAGCATTTCGTTTTTTGACGGATCGTCCTGTATTCCGAAGAAACCCTCAGAGGCGTTGTAAGTTTCCATATAGTGCATCTGATCGCCCGGTATCAGCTTCCTGTAAATTTCACGGTATGGGGTGAAGCTTATCCCGCCATGAAAAAAGACTTCAAGGTTTGGCCAGACATCCAGAAGGTTAGACTTGCCCGTATAGGCGAGCACGCTCTTTATAAGTGTCAGGTACCACGAAGGGACGCCTGAAAAGCTTGTTACATTCTGTTTTGAAGCAATTTTTGTTATTAGTCCGAGCTTTTCTTCGAAATCCTCAATAAGGGCAGTTGCCCGGTCTGGTGTCCTGATAAGTTCAATATAGAATGGAGTATTGCTCAGGAGAATTGCAGAGAGATCACCGGATACCGAGTTGTTTCCGAGCGGGTTTATCCTTGAGCTTCCTCCAAGGGTGAGGGCTTTGCCGCTGAACATCCGGGTGGAGGGATAGTTAGAGCTGTAAATGGACAGGATATCCCTTGCAGCCTGGTAGTGGCATTTATAAAGTGATTCCCTGCTGACAGGGATGAACTTGCTTTTACCCGATGTTGTTCCCGACGATTTGGCAAACCATCTGAAACTTCCGGGCCAGGTCAGATCGCTTTCGCCTGCAAGCAGCCTTTCGATCACCGGCTGATAGTCGTCATAAGATCTTACAGGAACCCGTGAATTGAAATCAGAGACCGTCCGTATCGATGAAAAACCGTATTGCCTGCCCCATTCAGTAGAAGCGGCAGTTGCAAGGATTTCTGAAAGGATTTTTTGCTGAATCCCGGCAGGATCAATACGGAACTGATTTATCTGATTCAGGCGATTGGCGTACAATTGCCTGATTATTGAAGGGATGACAGCCATTGGCTACAGGACCTGTTTAAGGTTTAAAGATAGAGAAAAGATTTCCATTGAAATGCCTGCGGTCAGCCGAAAATTTCACGCAGTAAAGAGATTGAGTTCACTTTCCTCAACCCCGGAAGATGGATGCCATAATACTGTATAATTGTCTCAAGCACCTCATTTCTAATCTGACCTGTCATCGGGATGTTAGTCATATCGTCGAACGAAATGCTGAAGAACTGTGCAAGGATTTCTGCTATTCGTGGTTCGCAGTATTCCGGATGAGTTGGTGGAAGTAACGAGAAATGGCCATTCCGGAGGTCAAAATATTTTTTTGAGGGATCATCCCTTCTCCCGGGTTCAATTCCCAGGTAACTTGTGAGGCCTATCAGAAAGGCTATGTGAAAATTTGAAAATCCCTGATCGCACTCATCAAGATATCTGATTGAATTTTCGAGATAGTCAAAAAGCTCATGATTGGGGCTCTCCTCCCTGAGTACCGATGCCAGAATCTCCGAAAGGAACATTGCAATGCAGCATTTCCTTACATCGGCGTATATCTGTGCCGGCGAGCTGGCAACAGAGAAATCCTTCAGCATCTGGACTTCCCTTGTCTCCTTGTAATAAATCACAAGATCGAGAATGAACATTGGCTGAAAGAGGGCATTATGCTTTCCCGACTTCCGGCTCCGCATCCCCCTGATCAGCACGGCCTGGCGCCCGAAATCGCGGGTGTAGAACTGAACTATGACTCCCGAATCGGTATATTTTACCTGGTGAAGTATTATTCCTTTTGTCTTGTGAAGCATTACTGTTTTTGTTGGCTCAAATTTAAAATTATTATATTTACCTGTCAATCATAACACAATGATATCATCGGGTAATGAGGAGCTGGTAAGGCGTGTGGCGAAGCTTGCAAGACAAAACCAGGAGCTTGAGGAAAGAATAAAAACGCTTGAGAAGGAGAATGAGAGGCTGGCCGGGCAATATGAGAAATACAAGGCAGCAAATCTTGAAGTTCAGCCGGCAGCCGAAGGTTCCCTCAAGTTCAATATGGCGACAATTCTGTTTGCCGACGTGCAGAGACTGGGAAAGACATATGAGGGAATCAACTCAGCAGAGGTCATGGATGAACTTGATGAGATATTCTTTGAGTTCGGCTCAATAGCATCAAGATACAAGATAGAAAGGATCAAGACAATCGGTGATACGTTCATGTGTGCCGGCGGTATTCCTGTTAAAAATATAACAAACCCTGTTGATGTTGTGATGGCCGCAATGGAGATGAGGAATTTTCTCGAAAGATATGAAGCAGGGAAGAGGGGAGGAGAGAAAAGAATGTGGGACATCAGGATCGGGATTCATACAGGTCCGGTCACGGCAACTGTTTCAGGCAGGAAAAAGGTCAGCTATGATATTAAGGGCGACACGGTTCACAATGCAAGCAGGCTGGAATCTCTGTCAGAGAACGGGTCAATACTGATATCGGTGATGACATATGAGCTCGTGAAGGAGTTTTTTGACTGTGAGTATTTTGGAAGGCTTCCAGTGAAATACAAGGGCGATCTCCTTGTCTACAGGGTTAAGGGACTGAAGCCTGAGTTTTCAGTTGACGGCCTGGGTGTAATACCCAACGGGTCATTTAAAATAAAGTTTGGACTGATCCAGCTCACCGACCTGCAGGAGATGATTCTGGATAAGCTTGAAAAAGAACTTCCTGATTTTGTGTACTATCATAATGTAAAGCATACTGTCGATGTCGTGACAGAGGTTGAGCTTATCGGCTGGGCCGAAGGCTGTACCGACGAGGAGATACTCCTGCTGAAGACGGCAGCGTTGTTTCACGACACCGGAATAACAGTTTCATTCGATGAGCATGAGTTGCGCGGTACCGAGTACGCAAGGAAGGTTCTTCCTGAATATGGCTACACGCCTGAACAGATAGAGAAGATTTGTTCAATCATAATGGCCACCAGGCTGCCGCCCAGGCCGGCCGGCATTCTCGAAGAGATTATCTGCGACTCGGATCTCGATTACCTTGGCCGCAGTGATTTTATTCCTGTATCAAATACTCTGTTCGAGGAGTTGAAGGCGCAGAACAAGATGAAGGACCTTAATGAATGGAACAAGCTGCAGGTGAAATTCATTTCGGGACATCAGTATTTCACAAAAACGGCCAGGAGCCTCAGGGAGGTAAACAAGAAGCTTCAGATCGACAGGATAAAAAGTCTGATCAGGGATTGATCATCTGGATATTATCAGAATTTTTGTTATGCACGACTCTGAACCGTCGCCTGCAGCGCAGAAGACAAGATAAACGCCCGATTTCACCCTTCGTCCGTTGTATGTTGACAGGTCCCAGGTTGCCTGTCCCCCTTCGGATGTTGTCTCATAAACGAGGTTGCCGCTTATGTCGGTGATCTTGACTTCCGTATCCCTCACAAGCCCGGTTATTGTTACATTTCCTGCAAAGTCTTCACGCACCGGATTCGGGAAAGAATATACATTGCTGAACGATTCATTCCCTGAAGTGGCATTTTCCCTTACAGAAATAGTGCCTGCGGAAGTTCCGAACCAAACCTCTCCGGTCAGCTGGTTAATTGCAACGGATGCAATTGAATCGGAGAACAGCGGGCTGTTTGATGTGTTGTAGTTTTTCAGAAGGGTTGTGCCGTCGGCCGACAGCAGGTAGGCGCCGGAGCTCTGGGTTCCCAGCCATTTCCTGTTTGCACCGTCAACGGCTATTGCAGTAATTGTCTCCGTACCGAGCAAGTAATCAGCCAGTCCCGAACCATCATTCCTCGGGACTTTTATCCTGGAGCCCCTTACATCGCCGTCAAAAACTCCTTCCGGATTATGATAGATCACCGGTCCCTGGCTGGTGCCCACCCAGATGCTTCCATCGAGGTCCTCAGCAAGCGAGAATGTTGAATTAATTGTCCTGTCATCGCTGTCGGTGATAGTCAGCCTCCTTGTTTTATCGTCGGTGCTTATATCGGATGTGCCATTGCAGTCAATTATGAACAATCCATATCCTCCTGGGAGAATCGTCCATATCTGGCCCCCGGATGTTGCTAAAAGATCTCCCGCAAGCGGGGCGTTTATGTTTGCCGGATAGGATTCCCAGGTAGTGCGGGATTTAAGCACTTTGATTTTTGCCGTTGCGTCAGGCTGGGTTATCCAGAGATTTCCGGACTTGTC
>CAZKTX010000073.1:0-12718 GCA_964555805.1 uncultured Rikenellaceae bacterium | reverse complement strand
CTTCTCAACGGAGTTCCGGTCGGATCACATGCAATACATTCCTTCCCCAAGGGCAGTTCGCTGCGTTTGCCGAACAGGCAGGCATTTTACTATAGTGACGTCAGTTCAAAATTTCTTTCGGAAACAATAACCCAGAAGCTTTCCTTCATTGTAAGCAAGGTAAGCTACCGTCCCGATAATAAGCACCGTACTCTTGTGAATGTTTCCTTATCTGCCGAACAGGGTAACCTGGTTGGTATTATGGGGGCAAGTGGTTCGGGAAAGACAACCCTGCTCAACCTGATGTCCGGAATACTGGAACCTTCGTCGGGAACAGTCAAATTGAACGGCCTTGATATAATTAAGGACAAGGAGAAACTGGAAGGGGTGATGGGACTCGTCCCTCAGGATGACCTGCTGATAGAGGAACTAACCGTGTTTGAAAACCTCTATTATGCAGCCTGCCAGTGCTTCGGCGGAATGTCAGAGGACAAGATCATCAGGATCGTGGAAAAAACCCTCAGTTTGCTGGGACTTTCAGACAAGAGGGACCTGAAGGTGGGAAGTCCGCTTAACAAAGTAATATCAGGCGGACAGCGAAAGAGACTTAACATTGCCCTTGAACTTATCCGTGAACCTTCAGTGCTGTTCCTCGATGAACCGACATCGGGACTTTCATCAAAGGATTCGGAGAACATTATGGATCTCCTGAGGGAACTTACTTTGAAAGGAAAGCTAATTTTCACTGTCATTCATCAGCCCTCTTCGGATATCTTCAAGATGTTCGACATGGTAGCAATACTTGATCAGGGAGGTTACCTTGTCTACTTCGGCAATCCCGTTGAATCGGTGATCCATTTTAAAACTCTCAATTATCAGATAAATGCCGCTCAGGGCGAGTGTCCTTCATGCGGGAGTGTGAACCCTGAGACCATATTCAAGATAATTGATTCGCAGGTTGTGGATGAGTTTGGAAACTACACTGAAAAGCGAAAGGTAAAACCCAAACAATGGGCCGACAGATTCAAGATACTTAACACAGCCGAGCCTCCCGTAGAAGTAAAGGAGCCTCCCGGAAAGAACCTTACAAAACCCGGCCTGCTGAGGCAGTACTTCCTCTACATGGCTCGCGACTTCCTCAGCAAGATATCGAATGCCCAGTATGTAACACTGACTTTGCTGGAAGCCCCGATACTTGCCTTTATGCTTGCCTTCATTATAAGATATATCCCTGACCCTGATTCGGAGACGTATCACTTTTCAGGAAATGAGAATATCCCCGTTTATATCTTTATGAGCATTATAGTCGCGGTATTCCTCGGACTCACAATCAGCGCCGAAGAGATCTTTCGCGACCGCAACATTCTCAGGAGAGAAAGGTTCCTTAACCTGAGCAGGAACAGCTATCTGCTCTCGAAAGTCACCATTCTTATGGGCATCTCTTCAATTCAGTCGTTGCTTTTTGTGCTTGTCGCAAATCCAATCCTCGGAATTAAGGGAATGTCATTAACATACTGGCTGGCCCTGTTCGCTTCCGCATTCACAGCCAATATGATCGGACTGATAATTTCAGCATCTTTCAACTCGGTGATCACAATCTACATCGTCATCCCCCTTCTGCTGATCCCGATGATGGTGCTCAGCGGTGCAATGTTTTCATTCGACAAACTGAACCGTACAATCACCCGGCCCGACAAAGTGCCTCTGATTGCAGAATTCATGCCTACCCGCTGGACCTACGAAGCCCTGATTGTAAGCCAGTTCAAGGACAACAGGTATAGTTCGCTCGTCTATACTCCCGAGGGCGATACATATTACTCACTTGAGAAAAAAATCAGTCAGGCTGACTTCAACACGGTTCACCGTATTCCTTATCTGTCAGCAATACTTGAAGGTTTGACGGAGCAATCCGAAAGCCCGGAAATTAAGAAGAGTGTGGAGGATGGCCTGGAAATGTTACGGATTGAGCTCGCCAAAATTGAACAAACCACCGGAACCGGTGCATTCAGTCAGATTGACAGACTGCAGCCCGGCTTATTTGACAGCACTGTGGCCGGCTCCCTGACAAAATACCTGGGAGACCTTACAATTTTCTTCAATAACCAGGTTAATGAAACCGAAAGGATAAAGGATGAGTTCGTTAGTTTGAACAAGGACAAGCTGAAGACGCTGGAAAAGAATTATTACAATTACAAGATTGAGGAAATAGTAACAAGGTATTATGATCCCGATAAGATAATATCCTTCAGGAACTCTCTCATCCAGAACACCGATCCGGTTTATCTCGACCCGGCAGACAGAGGGCTCCTGAATTTCAGAACCCATTTCTTCGCTCCCTCAAAGAATATACTCGGGGAAAGAGTTGACACTTACTATTTTAATATATCAGTACTGTTTTTAAGCTCATTTCTGCTTTACCTGATTCTATATTTTGACATTTTATCGGTGACAGTAAAATATTTCGCCAGATACAGGACACGAAAAAAGGACTGATATCGCTGGCTAATGTGTTTTTTTATATTTTTGTAATAACCAATAGATTATCCTTAATGAAAGGAAGAGCATTATTTCTTGTCCTCGTGTCTGCCCTGGCGCTCTCTGCATGCCATAACAACACGAAAAAATCTGATGACTTCAAACTGGCTGGTTCTGAAGCAATGTATGAAGCTATTGTTCCGGAGGATGAATTCATTTCAGATATCTCAATGAATTTCTCGTCTCCAATCGAGATAGCAAATCTTCTGCAGGTTCAGGGGGTGCCCTTTTCCCAGGGATACCTCGCTTCATCGCTGAAAGCAACCGATCAGGCTTCAACTTTTGACAAGGCACTTGCAATGGGGATACTTGGCGCAGACCTTGGATACCTTAACATCTATGAAAAGACAGGCAATTCAATTGAGGTCCTGTCATCAATAAGGAAACTTGCCGAAGGTCTGAATGTCGGACAGTATTTCGATTTTGAAACAATTAAAAGACTTTCTCTGAGCAAGTCAAACCTCGATTCACTCCTGTTCCTGTCGGTCGATTCCTACAACCAGATCGACAAGTATCTTACTGAAAATAACCGCGGCCAGTTGTCGGCCCTGATTATAATCGGAGCCTGGATCGAGGCCCAGTACTTTGCAACACAGGTAATAAGGAATCATCCCGATCATCTGCTGAGAGACCGTATTGGCGAACAGAAGCATTTCCTGGGTGAGCTGATAAGAATGACAGAACCATATTGCAGCCTCGACCCTCAGTTTACCGGACTTTGCTCCCAGTTGAAAGAAATCTCCTCAAAATACGATGGTGTGGAAATCAGTTTTACTCAGGGCGAACCGGTAAGCTCCGAGAAGGATGGAGGACTTGTTGTAACCCAGACCGATACAAGTAAAGTCGAAATGACCGATGAACAACTTAATTCAATTATCGACATTACTGAAAAAATTAGAAATCTACTGATTATCAAATAACTAGCATGAAAAGACTTATCATTGGATTTATCCTGCTGCTGCCTGCTTTTGCGATTCTTTCCTCCCAGGCTCAAAATGACCCGGTTGTAAGCAAATGCCTGCAAAGCACCGGAACGAATGCGAAATATCTCAAGGATTTCAGGATCCAGCTTGGAGAAGGGGCAGCGGGGTCTGCCTTCCGGTATAAAGCAAATCTGTCGCTCTGGAAAAATACAAGGTACAGATTCACCCTGTGTACATCTGATAATTCTAAAGGCCAGCTGATAATCAGCATAAAAGACGAACAAAGCAAGGATGTTGCATCGTCATTCGACAGCAATACCGGTACTATCTATCCCTACATCGATCTTATCTGCAATAAAAGCGGAATTTACCAGGTATGGTTCGATTTCACCGGAGGGCACTCAGGGTCGGGGGTGGGAATTGTATCAATGCTGGAGTAACCTATTGAAAATAATATACAACCTGGGCAGCAAAGGCAATCAGGAACAATATCGTCATTATAATGCCGGGCATCCTCCTTGCCCTTGAAAACACAAAATAATGAGTCAGGAAATAACAGGGAGCTATAGACAACAGCCAATGCATCTCACCTGAAACAGACTCTGAAAATATTGTGATCCCCAAAGCAGTAACAAAAGTCCAGAAAAGAAGCATCAGTGTTTTTCTCGATTTGATTTTCTTCATATTGAGCGCCGGCAGAAGCTGAGCCAATGCAATAAGTATCGTTAATGCGGCAATAATAATAATCGCCAGTTTAACCCCGGCGACAGGAAAACCGAGCTCCTTTCCAAAGAGATTCCAGGAAATGGCTGAGAGCTGTTCAGTCATATCGGCACCCGAAACATATAGAATTCCATAGACTATGAATAAAGGGGTGGCAATACCGAGAACCGAGATGATGATCTCCTTCATGTTGATTGTCCTGAGTATGACAATACCTGCCAGAAGGATGATTCCCATCCATATCAGCGGCGCATAAAAAAGGCTCCCCGTGCCCAGCAGCATTCCTGCGTCGAAAAAGGAGAATGCCGTACCATACACTTTGTACGACTCAACAATACTCCTGATACCCAGTATGAGGAAAACTGCTGCCGGAAGAACGGGGCTGAGTACCTGATACTCCGGGAAAACAGCCGTCAGCAGTGCATAAACGATTGCAGGAAGAAAAGTCCGCTCACTGATAAAGAAGGCGCTTGTATTGAAATTTACAAGCAGGTAGGATACAAGAAGAGCCAGAAGAAAAGCCGCTGCAACACTGAAAAAGGCGCTGAAATCAGTCAGCGATAACATTATCCTGAAGAGAGGCATCGGCATTTTATCATATCCAAGAGCGGAGGGAAGTCTTGGATTCAGAAATGCCCCGAGCCACGTCAGGAAAAAAATGACCACTATAAGGATCAGCACATCTAACCCTGTCTGCCTTAATCTTCTTAGAAGCATATATTGTCAAAGGTCAAATCCGATATCTTTTCTGTAGTACATATTTCTGAATGAAATCGTTCCGGCATTCCTGTAAGAGGCTTCCAGGGCTTCCTTCATCGAGCGGCCGCGGCAACTGACTGCCACAACCCGTCCTCCAGCTGTAAGCACTCTGTCATCATGCATTCTGGTCCCTGAATGAAATATCATGCAATCGTCGCTGCCCTCAAGACCCGTGATCTCAAATCCCTTTTCATAAGGCCCCGGGTAACCTCCCGATGCAAGCATTACGGTCGACACAAAATTGTCATCGATCTCAAGAGGCCTCCTGTCGAGATCACCCTTTGCCACTCCCTCGAAAAGCTCATAAAGGTCTGATTTGATTCTGGGTATCACAACTTCGGTCTCCGGATCGCCCAGACGTGCATTGTACTCAATAACGTAAGGTTCGCCGCCGACATTAATAAGTCCGAAGAAAATAAATCCCTTGTATTCAATGCCTTCCTCCCTCAGACCTGTAACAGTCGGTATGATTATTTTGTTTTTTACCTTTTCAATGAAATCCTTACCTGCAAAAGGAACAGGCGACACCGCACCCATACCTCCCGTGTTAAGCCCTGTATCCCCCTCTCCCACTCTCTTGTAGTCCTTCGCTTCGGGCAGAAGCTTCCACGACCGGCCGTCAGTAACTATGAACACCGATAATTCAATGCCTTTCAGAAATTGTTCAATTACAACCTTGTCGCCTGCATCACCGAATTTACCGCTAATCACGGCATTCACTTCCTCCAGGGCTTCATTGAAACCATCGCAGATTATCACGCCCTTGCCGGCTGCCAGTCCGTCGGCCTTAATAACATACGGGGGACTGAGAGTTTTAAGGAAATCCCCTGCCTGATCGGCATTTGTCCTGTCGAAAGTCCTGTATGCAGCTGTGGGAATGTGATGCCTGACCATGAAGGCTTTTGCAAAGTCCTTGCTTCCCTCGAGACGGGCCGCCGATTTAACCGGACCTATCACCGGGACTTCAACCAGATGCTGGTCGTGAAGAAAATAGTCATGGATACCTGCTACGAGAGGGGCCTCAGGGCCAACTACAACCATCCCTATCTCATGAGCGATGACAGCCGTCTTCACTGCATCCTTATCCTCCGGATCAATCCTGAGATTTGTCCCTATCGCATGTGTGCCGGCATTACCCGGCGCAATGAAAATCCTGCTGACCTTCCTGCTTTGGGCAAGCTTCCATGCAATTGCATGTTCCCTGCCCCCTGATCCCAGAATTAGAATGTTCATCTGACAATAATTAAAGGCTTTTCAAAAATAGTATTTCGTAACAATAAATAAAATCAGACCCGTATCTAATTGTCTGAAAAGAGACCGGTGGTGAAGTTATAACCTTCCGACCCGGCATACCTTATGAACTTATCCAGAAAGGCAAGAACAGAGGATGTTGCCGTGTCGTGCAAAACAATAACCGATCCGGGCCTTATCTTTCTTTTCATTATCTCAAGGACCCGGGCTCCGTCAAGCCTGCTGTCAAAATCGTATGGCATGAGATCCCAGAATACAATCCTGTAACTGCCCGACAGTTCCCTGAACTGCCCCGGCCTGATCCTTCCCCATGGCGGACGAAGAAGCGTATCTGATGTAAAGGGAGCGGCAGCGGCAAAATTCCGGAGATAAACCTGAGTATTTGTCTTCCAGCCGTCGAGGTGGCGATACCCGTGATTCCCCACGAGATGACCTTCCGATTTGATCCTGGTTATTAGTCCGTGATTGATTTCAGCGGCACTTCCGCGGCAGAAGAAGATGGCTTTAACGTTATGCGAAGAGAGAATATCCAGAACAGCCGGAGTGGTTTCAGGATCGGGTCCGTCGTCAAAGGTGAGACATAACAGTTTTTCAGCCGTCCTGATCCGGAAGATTGCTCCGGGCCAGATCAGCCTGAGAAAAAATAAAGGTCTGAAGAGCCTCATCGGTTTTTATCTTCCCGAATACAATACACTATAGTACTTGTTAATGTCTGATGTAATCGAATTCTCAAGCTCCTCCATCTTCAGATCTATGGCCATGTTGTTTATGTCGAGCAGGGCCTGCATATTGATACCTATCGGATAATCCATCCCGAATTGCTTCGATGGATCAGCCGCCACTGCAAAGTCGAGGTATTCCTTTGCATATCTCATAACATCTTCAATAATCCTGTTTCCTTCTTCAGTCTGGCCGGCCCTGAAAAACACTTCTGCTATGGCTATTGTAAAATAGTCGTAGGGAAGCTTTTCAGCCGGGACGATTTCGAGACCCCTCCTGACGGCAGCTGTCGCCCTTGCTGTATCTCCGGCAGCCAGCAGAGCTTTTCCGAGGTTGCCGAATATCCGCCTGTAATTGCTGAACATCCGTTTGTTAGTCTCATCGAGATAAACCGAGGGATCGTTTGCATTGCCCCACTTATACAGGTTCATCATGTTTTCGTACATGACCTGCGGATCGACCATGCCGAATTCACCCTCATCCGATTTGTCAGTTGCAATTGGAACAACCCTGTAAGTGATGCCCTCCTGGACGAAATACCTGTCGAGACCCTTATACTGGCTCGAAGGTACAGTGGTTGAGATATAAACCGGCCTCTCCCATTTTGACGTGGCGAGCAGATCCATCATGGCAAGGTCGCCCTTGAAAGCGTAATCATCAGAGTACTCCCATATCATCGGCGACACTATCCGGTCGGCAAAATAACCCTTGACCGTGCCGTTTGAAACGACCATTGCAGAGTCGACCGGTATGGCAAACTTCTTTGCCGGCAGATAATTCATGTAGTCGCCCCTGCCGCTTATATCTATCTTGTACTTCCTGTCCTCCTGACCAGCAAATGCAACTGCCTGCTCAAGATCAACAGGCTTGTCAATCCGGTCGCTTACCGGAAGCTGATCCCTCTCCCCGTCAAGATATTTCCCGCGGGGAAGTGTCATCGGTATTGGGGCAGACTCAAACGATTTCTGCCGCATCATATCGATATACCATCCAGCCTGGAAATAGCTGAGGTTGGCAACACGTACATCAGGACGCACCTGTTCCACATCCTGGACATACCATACGGGGAAGGAGTCGTTATCGCCGTATGTAAAGAGAATACTGTTGGGGGCGCACGACAGCAGATAGTTGGCGCCAATGTCGCGGGCGGTGTAACGGCCCGAACGGTCGTGGTCGTCCCAGTTCTGAACAGCCATCAGAAGCGGAACCGAACAGAACAGGACAATGAATGTAATTATTGCCGAAAGACGCCTGCCTGCCAGCTTGCTCAGATATTCGAAAACAAGCATGAATCCCAGTCCGATCCAGATCGAGAATGCGTAAAAAGATCCGGCATAGGCATAGTCACGCTCCCTGGGCTGATTGGGATACTGGTTCAGATATAAGATTATAGCGAGCCCGGTCATTATGAAAAATGCAAGTACAAGCCAGAACCCTTTCCGTTCCTTCCTGTACTGCCATACAGCGCCGGCTATTCCAAGAATCAGCGGAAGAAAAAAATATGTATTTCTTCCTTCGTTATTTTTCAGATCGGACGGGACATTATCAAGATCGCCGAGCCTTGCTTCGTCTATTGCATTAATCCCGCTTATCCAGTTCCCGTGAAGGGGATTGCCGTTACCCTGACTGTCATTCTGCCTGCCGGCAAAATTCCACATGAAATATCTCAGATACATGTAACCCACCTGATATCTGAAGAAATACCTGAGATTCTCGCCGAATGTCGGACAGACTATAACCTCCTTGTCGGAACCTGACGAGACTGTGTACCTGCGGCCGGTTATCCGTCCCCAGTATTTGTAGGCAGTCTCATGATCGGCCTCGGAACTGTACATTCTTGGGAAAAGTGTCATGAATTCCTTCCTGTATTCATATTCGGGCCGGTAATAGGGTTTATATTTCCCGTCAACTTTGTTGTATCCGGCTACAGTCCTCTTAACATCCACAATCGGAGCGCTGTAATAATTCCCATAAACCTTGGGCGATGTTCCATACTGCTCCATGTTAATGTAATACGAAAGGGAAAAGATATCGGAAGGATTGTTCTGGTTCATGGGGGGCCTGGCCGACGACCTTATCATAATCATTGCATAGGAAGAATATCCTATCATCACAACAGTCAGGATTGTCATCACGTAATTGAGAATCACGCGTCCTGATTTTCTTGAATATCTTATCCCGGCAACCAGGGCCGCTCCAAGAATGACAATAAATACAAGAAGTCCCGTGTTGTAAGGCAGTCCGATTACATTCACGAATAACAACTCGAACCAGCCTGCAACCCTCGGTATGCCCGGAATTATAACGAATACCATGAGGTAGAGAGTCACAACGGCGAGAAGCAGGGTTTTCAGTAACCCGGCGGCGCTTACTTCGTACTTCCGGAAATAGTAAATAAAGAACAGAACCGGAATTACAAGAAGATTAAGCCTGTGAATACCAAGACCCAGTCCCATTATGTAGGCGATCAGAATGATCCACCTACCCGACCAGGGCTCGTCAGCCTCTTCTTCCCATTTCAGCATTCCCCAGAACACAAGTCCGGTAACCAGTGATGAAAGAGCATAAAGCTCACCCTCAACAGCTGAGAACCAGAAGGTGTCGGAGAAAGTATAGGCAAGAGCTCCTGTTATGCCGCTGCCGATAATTGCTGCGATGTGTCCCGATGCTGCTTCGTTTGTCCATCCGTATACTTTTCTCACAAGATGAGTTATAGTCCAGTAAAGGAACATAATTGCAAAACCGCTGCTGACGGCTGAAAGGGCATTCATCATTAACGCCACTTTCGATGTGTCACCCAGTGCAAAAAGGGTGGCAATACGTCCAATCATAAGGAACAGCGGAGCTCCCGGAGGGTGTCCGACCTGGAGCTTGAATGATGACAGAATGAATTCGCCGCAATCCCAGAAGCTTACTGTGGGCTCCAGTGTAAGCATGTATACTGCAGTTGAAATAACGAAAAGGAGCCAGCCGGTAATTCTGTCAAGCCGGCGGAAATTGCCCCAGATGGAATCCATAATTATGCTTTTTTTCTTTACCGGAACAAAGAACGCAAAAAAATATCACTTGAGCATAAGCACATGGCTATTTAACTACATTTTAACTTGAAACTTATTTTGTTACATTTGCCCTGCATATCCGGATTCTATGAACTATAAAGGGATAATTGCATTAATTATGGGGCTTGCCGCCATTGACTCCCCGGCTCAGGAAAGCAACGGCCTTACGATGACTGAAGGTGATCTCTGCCTGAATTTCAGAAACATCAGCTTCGTTCGTAATAATGAGTATTCAAATCCTGTAACCGAAGGCTATACGCTGATAGGCTGGTTCATTCAGCCCGAACTTGTTTACCGCCCCGCACAGAAAGCGGAACTGCGGCTCGGCGCTCACCTTCTCCGCTACCCGGGAACAAACGGGTTTTCGGCGGCAAAACCAGTGTTCTCTACAACCTGGTTCTTCTCTGAAAAGACAAGGTTCACATTAGGATCGCTTCCCGGCAGTGACACTCACAGGATGTTCGACCCGCATTTCAGCCTGGAAAAAACCTATAAAGCCTTCTCCGAGGACGGATTGCAGTTCCTTACAGAGGGGAAAAGAGTAAGCAGCGACACCTGGGTCAGCTGGGAGAATTATATCCGCAGCGGCGACAACGAAAGAGAGATCTTCACCGCAGGCGAATCGTTCAGGTACACGCCGGCGGATGAATCATCCAGGATAAGGCTGGAATTACCTGTGCAGATACTTTTCAGGCACTACGGCGGACAGATAAGCGATTATCCGGAACCCGTTGAAACATTCATGAATCTGGCAGCCGGTGTAAAAGTGATTACAGATGCAGGTCCCGGCAGGAAGGTTACAGCAGGCCTGGAAGGGCTAGCCTTCTACGGAAGCTCCATGAGGGATAATGCCGCTTCGGGGATTAAGGACGGTCATGCTCTGTGGGCTCTGCTGTTCTGCTCCTTCCCTCATGCTGAATTCAAGACTGGCTACTGGACTTCGGAAAACTATTACGCTCCCGAAGGGAATTTCATTTTCGGCTCGGTGTCCGACCATCTTGACAACGTCGTGGTTTCAACCAGAAACCTAATAACCGGCTCTCTTAATATCAGGATACATTATAATAGCCTGCTGGAGTTCTTTCTCGGTTTTGACGGCTGGTACGACACTGATCTCAAGAGGTTTGACAATGCACTTACCCTGCACCTGAGAATAGATGAGCTTATTAAACTTACTTCAGTCAAACGGCGCTGAACTTGCAGGCAACTTCAAACCCTGATCCCGGAATCTGTCGTAAAAAATCTCCATGGAACATCTTTCCAGTAGTCGCCGGCATAGTCAATCCCGATCCTCGGACCTGTACTGTAAACCGGATTCAGCCCCTGATCCTCAATCCATATCCTTTCAGATACAAGGAGATCCTCTCCGTAAAACGACCTGTCGATGCCCAGAAGCCTTGCAACCCTGCCGGGCCCGTTACAGTTTTCAAGCCCCCTGATAAGAACCGCCTGCGGATCATTCTCCTTTCCGGTTACAATATTAAGCATCCAGTACATACCGTAAACCAGATAAACATATAGCTTACCTCCCTCATGAAACATTACTTCTGTCCTTGGAGTCCTCCCCTTTGAGGCATGGCAGGCTTTGTCGCCCGACCCGTTGTATGCTTCGGTTTCGGTTATTGTGAATCTTTTCACAACACTGCCGGGATGCTTAATCACAATAGCCTTGCCAAGCAATGCCGGGGCAACATCAAGCACATCGGCAGTGTAAAAGTCCCGTTGCGGTTTCAGTACCCCTGATCCTGACAGGTTCCCGTTTTTACTGTTCGTTAAAGACATACACAAAAATAGCGTTGCCGGGGCAGTACGCAAAAATTCTGTTCAATATTCTTTTTTTTTAGGAAATATGTCGTATTTTTGCAGTCCCAAAAAAGGGTTTTTTGCATAATATTCAAGTGTTTCAATTATAAAACAGTTTAAAAGTGAACACCTTAAGTTACAAAACTATTTCAGCGAACAAGGATACCGTCAACAAGGAGTGGGTTATCGTTGACGCTGAAGGAGCTGCTCTCGGACGTCTGGCAACCCTGGTTGCTTCGACTCTCAGAGGGAAGCACAAGACAAATTTCACACCTCATGTTGATTGCGGCGATAATGTCGTTGTAATCAATGCTGAAAAAGTAACCCTTTCCGGGACCAAGATGGATAATAAGGATTATATCCGCCACACAGGATTTCCCGGAGGACAAAGGATCACAAAAGCAAAGGATATGCTCAGGAAAAACCCTATAAGCCTTGTCGAAGAGGCTGTTAAAGGAATGCTCCCGAAAAACAGGCTTGGAAGCGCTTTATACAGGAACATGCATGTATACGCAGGTCCGTCACATCCGCATGAAGCTCAGAAGCCCAGAAAAATAGAATTATAATACACTAAGGAACGAATATGGAGCCAATTAATGCACTTGGAAGAAGGAAAGCAGCCGTTGCCAGAGTTATATTAAGTGATGGCAAGGGAAAAATAACGGTTAACAGCAGGGATTATAAGGAATACTTTGGCGCTGAGACGTTGCAGTATGTGGTTACACAGCCGCTCGTTGCACTCAACGCAATCGATAAATACGATATCAACGTCAATCTCGACGGTGGCGGTGTGAAGGGCCAGGCTGAAGCTCTCAGGCTCGGAATCACAAGGGCTCTTATTAAGGTTGACGCCGAGAGCAAATCGGTACTCAAGGCAAACGGCTTTGTAACCCGCGATCCCCGCGAGGTGGAAAGAAAGAAACCGGGCCAGCCGAAAGCTCGCAGAAGATTCCAGTTCAGCAAACG
>CAZKTX010000072.1:6829-12746 GCA_964555805.1 uncultured Rikenellaceae bacterium | reverse complement strand
TATCATAAAAGTACAAATTAATGCTACTTCACAGTTTTTTTCGCAAGTGTAAAACACCGGGGCCCTCATCCGGAGTAAATATGTATTCATCCCGGGCCTTTTTAATGTTCATGCTTATACTTCTGCCGCCGGCATTCAACAACGCCGATCTGCTGGGCCGCGACTATTATGTCACGGGTGTTGTGACTGATCAGTACGGAGCTTCAGTTCCCAACGCACGGGTTTCGATGATTGCCGGAACTACGGAATATTCGGCCAGAACATTGACTGATGGCACTTATTCACTCAGAATATCAAACATATACGAAGACATTTCGAATCTGATAGAAGTCGGGGTACCTTACCCGAATCCTTTCAGCTATTCGGTGAACATACCTTTTATTATAAGCAGCAACGGGGATGTGAGGTTGTCGGTCTACAATTATTCCGGGAAGAAGGTAATGGAGGAGTATTTTGATTCGATCGATGCCGGAAGCTACCATATTGTATGGGATGGCTGCAACCAGAACGGGGCGCCACAGCCAAACGGTTTCTATTTCTACAGCATCACATTCAGGGGAAAAACCCTGTCGGGAAAGCTTATAAAGGCCCGGGGATTCTCAGGTTACTCAGCAGGTACTGCCATTGAACCCGATATGATGCCACCTGTCATACAACCCTCTTCCGGCGTATTCAGGTTCCCGGTTGCAGCAACGGTTAAGAGCGATAATTACTACCCCGTGAGGCTTACGGATATAACTATCGCCCGCGACACAACAATCGATTTTGAAATGACACTCCGTCAGGAACTGCCTTTCAAAACATCGGGAAACCACATTGCAATGCACACAGGAACCGGATACAGGTCGCTTCTGCTGAAGGGGATCAACCTGGGGTCATCGCCTCCCGGATATTTCCCCGGAGAAATCGGCTATGCCCTTGCACCCGAGGTGTATGAGAAATGGATAGAGGAAATGGCTGAAGCAGGATTCAACAGCCTCAGGGTCTATACACTCCATCCGCCTGTGTTCTATGAGAAACTTGCAAACTACAACCAGAGGCATCCCGACAAGCCCCTTCTTCTCTTCCAGGGAATCTGGCTCGACGAGGTTGAAGATCCTCACAATCCTCTGGCATATGACCTGCTCAGAAGGGTCGATGTATTCACAAACGACATAAAGGAGATAATTGACTGCATAAACGGTAACGGCGACATCGGGTACAGGTACGGGAAGTCGTACGGCAGATATCTCTCCGATGTTTCAAGATGGACTGCCGGCTATATTCTGGCAAGGGAGATAAGTCCGCAGGAAGTCGATACAACAAACAAAAGAAATCCCTCTGTCACTTCCTTCAGCGGCAGGTATCTCAGCGTAAGCGGTGCAACGGCCAGCGAGGTTTTCTGTACAAGAATGCTTGAACAGACTATCCAATATGAATCAACCAACTATACAGCCAGAAGACCGGTAAGCTTCTCGAGCTGGCCGACACTCGATCCGCTTTCGCATCCCACGGAGATCTATACAGACGAAGACAAGGCCAGTTATGATATTACAAAGATAAACCTCAGTGACCCTGAGCCGGGGATCTTTGCATCATACCACGCCTATCCCTATTATCCGAATTTCATAAGCGAACAGCCTTCTTACCTTACATACAGCGACCAGTACGGTCCAAACAGCTATCTTGGTTATCTTAACGATCTGAAGGAACATTATTCAGATATGCCGCTTGTTATTGCCGAATTCGGAGTGCCCTCGAGCTGGGGAAGCGCACACCAGTCGTTCAGCAACATGCACCATGGAGGCTATTCGGAAAAACAGCAGGGTGAGAAGAATATGAGACTTTTGCATAATATAATCAACTCGGGCTGTGCGGGAGGTTTCATGTTTGCCTGGATGGATGAATGGTTCAAGCCGACCTGGATTGTCAGCTATCTCGAAGCTTATGGAATGAACTCAGGAGGCAATATGATCCCCACAAGGCAGCTCTGGCACAACCTCACCTCTCCGGAACAGAACTTCGGGCTTGTTTCGTTCGATCAGAGAACAACCGATCCTCTTATATCATACGTTACAAACAATCCGTCGGGCCCTGTAAGCAATATAAGAGCCACTCACGACAACAGCTTTTTCTTCCTCGATATCGAGGCAGACAGGCAACTGGCTGCAGGGGATAGTGTTATGGTGGCTTTCGACACATATCTTTCAAGCCTCGGTGAATCACAGCTTCCTAACGGAAGGGTACTTGGCAACAGGTCGGAATTCCTGATGACGATGGTCCTGTCGCAGGATACAGCGCTCTTTCATGTAACCGAAGCCTACAACATGGACGGACTTACCCCGCGGTTTGACCTTTCAAACCATGCGGTCCAGAGGTTCCGCAGCACAATCACCGACGGGGCTCCATGGGTGCTTATGCACTGGTACAATGACGGGTACAAACGCGCTGGCCAGGATATAGGCAGATTCCCGATTGAAAACTCTTCAGATTTCACTTTCGGTGAGATGACAGCAGTGGCATGGAGCGGAAACAAAATAAGGATACGTGTTCCGTGGACCTTGCTTCACTTCTATGATCCTACGCAGATGAAAGTTATCGATGGCGCCGTATCATACGACGGAGGATATAACTACGTGATCTCGACATCTGAATCAGATGGTATTGCAGTATCGGTTTACCTCGACAGGAATGTAACTTCAACTGTCAGCAGGTACAACTGGGAAAAATGGCTGACTGTACCGTCAACTGTATCGAGGGAAAAGAAATCACTTGAAATAATAAGGAGCGGATTGTCAGGAATACCCGGGTTTACTGACTGAACTCATTGGTGTCGTCAATAACCCTTGTGCGGGCTTTCTTCTTCTTACCGAAGCCTGAACGCTCGGCGCTTCCCCATCCCTTCTTGCCTCTCATGGCTTCGAAATTGCCCCTTACTGCAAAATAAGTGTGGACCGGATAGAAGAACGGCTCCAGGAAAGCCACTCCGACAAGCTTAAGAACATCTCTCTTCCTGTTATACTTATGGAAGGTGATCTCCTCGAACAGGATAGCCCATGTTGAAAGGCACACAGCAAACGAATAGACGAACAGGAAGAGAAGCAGATAAAAAGGCCAGTTCAATGAATCGCGTATTATAAGATAAATTGTGTAAATGAACCCGGCGAAAGCAACAAGCGGCGCCATCCATTCGAAGAAGAACCAGTAGGGATAACCCAGAAGACCCAGCCTTCCGTACTGGCTGTTAAGGAACATCCTCCGGTGTGTACGCAGTGATTCAATAAGCCCGCGGGTCCACCGCGTCCTTTGTTTCCTCATCGATTTAAGGTCTGAAGGCACCTCAGTCCAGCAAAGAGGATCAGGTATATAGGTCACTTCATATTTGGTGTCATTCTCTGCCATGTAGCGGCGCATCCTGAGAACCAGTTCCATATCTTCGCCTACAGTCTTGACACTGTATCCGCCTGCCTTGATTACAGTTTCCCTGTCGAACAGACCCATGGCCCCGGAAATGAGCATAAGCCCGTCAAGCTGGCTCCACGCCATTCGCCCCAGAAGGAAGGCCCTTGTATATTCAAGTACCTGCAGACGGGGAAGAAATTTTGAAGGAATCTTGATCTCCCTGATATGACCGCGTTCAACGTCGCATGAATTGACAATTCTTATAACACCACCGGTCCCGATCACTTTCTTGTCTTTCTGCTCAAGGAAGGGCTTGACAAGCTTCAGGATCGAGTCAGCTTCAATAATTGAATCGGCATCGATTGATACGAACAGATCGCTGTGGCAAATATTTATCCCTGCATTCAGCGAATCAGCCTTGCCGCCGTTATTCTTATCGATTATTGTGAGCCGGTTGTACGAAGGATTCTTCGAACGGTAGACTCCCCTGATTCTTTCACACGGGATCCTGTAATCGAAGTAATAGTTCACTCTTACAAGATCGTAGGCCTCTTTTATCAGCTCAAAGGTGTTGTCGGTCGAACCGTCGTTTACTATAACAACCTCGAAATTGTTGTAGTAAAGTGAAAGCAGGGTGCGCACATTGTCAATGATTGTCTTGCTTTCGTTAAAAGCCGGAGCAATAATTGAGATCTTCGGGCTGAGAGGCGACAGCACAAGCGAATTGTAATTGATGAAGCTGTTCTTCCGGAGATATTTACGCAGCGCAATTGCCGAAAATATACCCAGCATCAGGTAGGTCGCGAAGAGCACCAGCGTCAGGTAGAAGATAACATGTGCAAAAAAGATTCCCATGGCTTCTAATATATTCTTCGGTCAAGCACGTGCCTGACAATTATATTGTAATTCTTGTATTCCGACTTCATAAGCTTGACAAGGGTCTTCACGCCTTCCTCCCCGTTGTTCTCGATAGCCTTTGTGGCTTCGATCTGAAGCTGGACATCATCCTCCTTGTCGAGTACAAGCTTAAGGAACCCCAGAAGTGAAGGATCGGGCATCTTGGCCATCGCCTTGATTATCTCAAGACAGGTGTGGTTATCCTGTGTCTTGTACATTCTCTTCATCACCTCAAGGGTGGATCGTAATTCCAGATCACCGGCAACCTCAACAGCCAGTTTGCGGACCTCCTGCGAGGGATGCTCAAGTGTTTCCCTGACATCATCCTCGGCCTGTTTCTGCTTGAATTCCCTGATCATTCTGAGGGCGAACATTACAACTGTAGGATTTGATGCCTTGAGGAACTTGCTGAATTCAGGCACCGGCAGGTCATGCTGGATCATCAGCTCATGAAGGGTGATCTGCTCCCACAGCGAAAAAGGTCGTTCAAGCTGTAAAAGGAAGCTGAAGGGATCTTCGTTAGTCAGCCTTACAAGGGCAATCTGGGCCTCCATCCTGAGAATTTCATTTTTGGAATTGAGTGCCTTGTATATCTCGTCATTGGCATCCTTTATGTTCATAAAGGCCAGCTCCCGGAAACCCTTTATCTTCTTATGCCAGCGGTAGTCGTGGGCACGCCTGATAGAGTCCCTGTCGAGGCCGAGATACAGATAGAGGCCGCATAGCTTATCTTCGGCATCACCCTTGAGATTGACACTCACGTCGATCATCTGGTCGATGAGGGCCTGCCTCCTGTATGTGTCGGAAGCGATCGGCCGGAACTTATCGGCGCTGCTTCCTGTAAACAGGTAATCAATTATCATCCCCTGATAGGTCTCGGCAAGATATTGCCTGAGATCCTCCTCCTTCTCCATCCTTCTCCTGTTAAGCAGTATCACCATCAACAGGATTACCATCGTAACAAAGGAGATGAAGATTGTTACTAAAAGGGCATTTACAAGGGCGAATGACTTGCCGAAGTAGTTGATCCGCTTCAGCCACGGGCTTTCGGAATTGAGAAGAAAAAACTTCGGCGGTTTCTCGATGATGGGTTCCACAACGGGCGCTTCAATCTCTATTACAGGGGGTACAGCCACAAAGGCATCCTGAACTGTGTCAGCAGTAACGCCGGCTGTCGTCAATGTATCGTTCAGCGGCGCCGCCGGTTCCTGAAAAGACATATTTTCACCAGGTTCGACTGCCGGTTCAATGAACCTTTTCACCTTATCGAGGTTCAGCTTTGAAACCCTTACCTTGAAGTAACCGTCTTCCTCGATTATTGCAACATCGCTTCCCAGAACTTCGGAGACCTCGTCGTACATCTTTTCAGCATTCGACTTTACCCTGAATGCGCCTATCTGGATCGGATAAAAATCCTTTGAGAGATCAACTACGTCATTGAGCCTCTCTTCATTGGCTCCTGAAATAATAAGGGATGCGCCGTCGGGTATGTAAACGGGTTCAGGATGGATCCTGTCCGTTGAATAGTCGGCTGTATGACCTGCCTTCAGAACAGTAAAAACAAGAAGTGATAATATTGCAATGACCTTTGGTTTCATCACTTCATCTTAATTGCATAAATCAGATTAACATTTCCTTC
>CAZKTX010000072.1:5471-6729 GCA_964555805.1 uncultured Rikenellaceae bacterium | reverse complement strand
TATGTCGCGTTTAGCCGACAATGCATCAGCGTTATCCGGTTCAGTAAGTAAAAGAGTGTCGATTACAGCTTCAGCTTCTTCATAATTCTTCTGCCAGGCAAGTATCCGGCCAAGCAGGATCCTTACATCACCATAGGCCGGATAAGCGTTAAGCAGTTTCCTTGCATCAGCCGCCGCGGCTTCAAGGTTGCCCTCAAACGCCATTGTTCTGATCCTTAGATATTCGGTTTCCGGATTTAAGATTTCCTGATTACCGGTCTCCTGCGAATGAACCGGCGTTAGCCCCGAAAATAAGGCGATCAAACCCCCAACAAACAGAAATATGAAAAGCCTCTTCATAATTATTTGTTGAGTAATGATTTAATCCTTGAAACCAGGTCAACGGGATTAAAGGGCTTCACAATATAGTCGCTTATGCCCAGCTCCCCTGCCTGTCGCTGCATCTGGCTGTCGCTGAAAGCAGTAAGAATTATTACTGGAGTATCCCTGCCTTGCTCCGATCTGACGAACTTAATAAGCTCCAGACCGCTCCTGTAAGGCAGATGTATATCAATTACAAGCAGATCATATTCATTCCGTTGCAGCATTTCAATCCCCTCATTTCCGTCTTCAGCCACATCAGCATCAAATCCTTCCCTCTCAAGAATTACTGAGAGAGTCTTCATTGCCATAGGATTATCTTCGCAAATCAATATCTTCATTATGAGAAAACAGGATTAAGAATAACTAACAATACAATGCTCCGGTCGATAGTATGCTGATAGTACGGTCAAATTTGGGGAATTTTATCAGCCCTGCAAAAGAATTACAGGTTTATTTGACTTCCTGCATATTTTCGACGACAAACGTTACAATTTCAAATGACAAAAACTTAGCCCGCGATGCGTCTCTTCCCCTTCCGAATGCGCTGTTACTGCCGATCACATTAATGTTTCCCCGGTTTATGCAGTTTTAATGTTACCGGCTCGACGATAACAAGGCATCCCTTAGGCATATTAAGCAAATCAGGCTCAATCAGTTTATAAAACTCATTAATCACTTCATTATTGTCAATGATCTCGATCATTATCGGAAGTTTCTCAGTCAGTTCCCAGAATCTCGCGGCGCTTATCTGGCTGCTCAGCCCATACCCCATGATGCCCCTGTAAACAGTGACTCCTGATATGCCCTTGTCCATGGCCAGAACGACTATATGCTCATATAGAAGCTTCGTCCCGATCCTGTCGGTTGTGCTTGCATAGATTTTGAGGATGCTGTG
>CAZKTX010000072.1:0-5371 GCA_964555805.1 uncultured Rikenellaceae bacterium | reverse complement strand
GGGGTTCCATTATCATTGTCGCCCAAAAGATAAGTATCACCGTTAAACATTGGATTCTGATATACAGCAAACCTGTCGTTGTAGTTCTTAGCTTCAGGGCTGGTGACCCTTTTAAGCTCCGAATAATTTCCACGGGAGATGAATGGACTGCCGTAATACTGAATTGAGAGCTCCGGAGTCAGGTTAATATCTGCCCTGAAAGTCAGCCCGAGTGTTGTCTGGTCAATAGTTCCAAGAATATATCTTCTGTACGATGTCCACGGATCTGTCCTGGTGGCTACATACTGCAGTTCGTCGCGATTCTCCTCGTAATCAGCTGTAATGCCGAGTTTAAGCATCCTGAAGGGCCGGATCGAGATCCCCGGCTGAACCCCCCATGACGAAGCCGAATTGCTGGCTGCCTTCTCAAAGCCTCCGCTGAAGGTTGCAATGAATCTTTTTGAGGCATCCGTGCTCAGCATTCCCTGGATCTCGAAACTCGCAGGCATCAGCATGTCGTAACCTCCCCTGAGTATTTTGTTGTCAATATCCTGAGTGTGATATGCAGTTTGAATCCCGAATGTCCACTGATTCCTGAACGCGGAATGGAAAGAGATTTCCCCGTCTGAACCCAGGTATGCGCCACCGAAGGTCCATGAATTGCGTTGTTCAAAACCTACACTGAACGATCTGAAGATCGATACCGGTTTCACAGTCTGATAAAGCACTTCGTTCTGGTTTTCTATCTCGTCGGCTGTCCTCATATATCCGAGATCATTGAGCTCGAGACCCGGTGTGAGCCATGAAAGCGCCGTTGAATATTTCCAGTTCCCACCTGCTCCCTTTCCTACCTGCACCTTTCCTCCGAGACCGCTTAGAGTCGTCCGGTTCAGGTCGTAATCGAGATAATCGGCCCCGGGCCTCTGGAAATACCTGGCCGATGATTCCTGAAGAACTGCCATTGCCTCTTTGCTGCCCTTGATATAGCTCCCGACAAGCTTTGCATTGATAAAGAATTTCTTGTCGTTCCAGTGATGAAGAAGATCAAGTCCGCCGGTGAAAGCATTGTCTGCAAGAAACTCCAGCTCAGGATCCTCAATAAACCGGTTTGTCGATGTAAACATCCCTCCGATCATCGTATTCCCGGCATTATAACCTTTCTGAACACGGCCTACAAGGTAGTTTGTGAGCGGTTCAACCTTTACCTTGCTTTCGTTTCCTCCGGGACCGGTGATCCTGGCAAACTCATTTGCTGTAACACTCTGAATAAGACCCACCGACAGTCCTTTGGATGTTGTTCCGCTGAATTTGGCCGCGCTGACGATCTTTGTCATATCGGGATATTTCACATACTGGTCGCCAATAGTCTGAACTGTCCTTGCAGGAGAATGTCCGATACGCCTTGAGTAAAACAGGTTTTGCTGATCGAACTTGTAATCAAAGATTGTAAGGCCTTCCAGGAAGAAGGGCCTCTTTTCTTCATAAAAGGTCTCGAAGGCAGTCAGGTTCATTACTGAAGGGTCGGACTCTACCTGCCCGAAATCGGGGTTTACAGTAAGGTCGACCGTGAAGTTGCTCGATACTCCGATCTTGGCATCAAGACCTGCATTGGCCCCCCAGATCCTGCCGTTTTTTGTGTAGGGATTCCCCGGAATCTCCTCAACGGTGTTGAGTTTTCCAAGAGTGAACGGTGATATTTCAAGGCGGCGTGATTTCTTCAGCCCCTTGAGGCCGATGAACTCCCCGTAATTGTAAAGCATCCCCGGACCTGTCCTTGTCTGTTTCTCCCAGTTGCTCTCTTCCTGCAGCCTGTCGATCCATCTCCAGGTGTGCATTCCCCAGACCTGCTCATCCTTGTTGCTGTAGCGAAGCTGACTGAGAGGAACTTCTATCTCGGCTATCCAGGCTGAATCTTCCATTCCCACCTTGCACCTCCATACTGCATTCCAGTTAAAATCCCAGTTCTCAGGATTGAACAGTACAAGGTCGACCTTCTGCCCCCAGGCTGTGACTGTAAACTCGAATCCCGTGCGGTAATCGCGGTAACTGTCGAAATTCACTCCGACCATATCGCCCACAATGTTGTCCCTTGCGTCGGCATACCTGTTCACTTTATCAGGCTCCGGATCATAGGCCCTGAAGGCTATGTACAGAAACTTATCATCATACTGGATGTTGTGTTCGGTAGGGTAGGTCGGTTTGGCCCCTTCATGGGGAACAAACTGGGTGTAATCGCCTGCCCAGTTTCCCTGCTTCCAGCATTCATCATCGAGCTTACCGTCAATAACCGGCCTGTCTGAAACCAGTCTGGTGGTGACGTAAACCGGCTGTTTGGTCTTCTGACCCTGGGCCGGAATTGTATCCTGCTGCGGCAGAGTCAACCCATAGGCCATATCCTGAAGCCCTGGCAGGAAAATACAAAAGACAATTACCAAGGCCGGCAGGCCTTTCCCTTTGAAATTATAAACGTTCATTCTATTGTTTTATGAAGCCTCAAAAATAGCGAAATACAAACATTAAAAAAATGAACATTTGCAATTATGGAAAAAGTTATCAGGTTTTACTAATTAAAAACATTGGTGGGCACTTAAAACACACTGATTATTAACTGGTTATTATTAGGTTCTTTGACATTATTGTAATCGCATATCGTAAGTATCTCTTTTACAGGTGTTTTGTCCAGTAATGAGATGCTCTGACAGGAAAATCGACAATGGTCAAATTTCATCAGTATATAATTTTGATTTTAAAGGTTCCCGCATGTGCGGGAGAACCCACATGATTGAAAATTATATACATGCGTGTTTGTGTATTTGATACATGTGGGTTTCATCATATTTTGACAGTAATTTTCAACCTAAAGGCAAAACGGAACTTCGTCGCCTCCAGCAAGAGACAAAGAGACGAAGATACTTGCGCAATGTATTTGAATGATTAATTTGTATATTTGTAAAAACTGGCAGGTGAATGATAAAATCAAATATTGGATAGATTTATCTGATTATGACTTGGAAACTGCAGAAGCAATGCTATCCACAGGAAGGTTTTTATATGTTGGATTCATGTGCCATCAGGCCATAGAAAAAATATTCAAAGCCCATTATTGTCTAAGTTCCGATGAACCTCCCCCATACTCGCATAACCTTTCCTATATTGGAGGCAAATCTGGCATTAATAAAATACTATCTGATGATTTCAGAGATCTTGTAACCATTCTGGAACCATTAAATATTGAAGCCAGATATCCCACATATAAGGAAATGCTTTTAAAAAGTCTCACAAAGTCAAAGTGTGAGGAAATACTTAAGAAAACAAACGAACTTCAATCATGGGTCAAAAAGATGTTATAAAAAAGCTTGAGAAGTTCAAATTCCTGGTCTCTGATCATTTTGACATTGACAAGATTGTCCTTTTTGGTTCATATGCCAGGGGAAAGCAAAGGGAGGACAGTGACATCGATGTAGCTGTCATTGTCAATTCGGTTAATAGTGATTTCTTTACATATGCTCCATTGCTCTGGAAGCTCGGTCGCCAGGTCGACAACAGAATTGAACCAGTTTTATTTGTAAATGGTAATGATCCAAGCGGTTTTCTTCAGGAGATAATTAAGTCTGGACTTAAAATCTAGTGATATCTTAATTACAAATTGACGTATTATTGCGGACTGCGGATCCCGGAGTTGTAAAGTTTTTTCGATTACAGCAAAAAAATCGGACAAAATCGGACAAGTAATGTTCTTTATTACCTGATTGATGTTCCAGTAACTTGTGAATGTAATCCTTCCTTTAACAATCTGGTTCCTTTTGTGTAAAAATATCTTGCTGCATGCCGGGCTTATTCAACTACATAGTTGATTTTCCCGGATAGAGGAATTCCCTCCTGAGTAATACCCTCAACCACAATACTGATTTTTGCCGGATTGTCTGCATTAAAATAGTGAAGCGTTGGTTTGCTGTTATTTCCTATTATAATGTCTGGTTCCCAGAAAATGGTCGACCGGTAGTCTGGAAGGAAAGTCTGTTCCGTTTTGTTTTCATAGTTTGGAGAATAGAAGATCCTTGGTATATCATATCCGTTCACAACAGTGTGGATATAATTCGGTGAAGGTTTTTCAGATGGCCTTCTTATTCCTGTCTTAGTAATGATATTCAGTACCCCGTTCGCGCCCCGCATTCCATAAAGTGATGATGAATTCAGAACATCTATCCTGTCAATTATATTCATTGGCAGAGCAAGTACACTTGCCAGATTATCCGGAATTACCTCAAATCCGTCAAGAAGAACTAAAGCCCCTCGTTTTAAAATAACAGTTTTCCCATGATCACATCTCTTCGTTTCCAGGATAAACTGGCCACGAATAAATACATCAGCATCATCCGGGTATAATATGCTGCATGGATCCTGGCCCCTTATAACACTGACTCCGGCAATCTTGCCTGATATGTAATTAAAAACATCTCCGGTGAAGTTTTCCGCAGTCTCAGAAACCTTGATTTCTTTGTCAGGAGTAGAATAAACGCCCCTACTCTCCTTAACTCTTACTTCCTGAGCCGTTTCAGCTCTTTTTGCAGTAATGGTTACTTCACCAATGTTCAGGGTATCACTAAGTTTGTACTTCTTTAGATTATTGAGCCTGAAAGTTGCTTCCTGCTGCAGAGAAGAGTAATCTTTTGTATTAAGGGATAATTCAATTGTATCGGCATTAATTTCTTCAATAGCAGGTGGCTCATATTTCACAGGATCGACAGAAATTCTTCCCTGTACCTTATCATATTTATCTGTAGATGACAAGGTTGCTTCTGTTAATCCATTAATAATGAGATCCTCAAACCTGAATGAACCCTCCGTATCAGTATTTGCAGACAAGAACTCTTTGGAATAATCTGAAAAAAGGCCAAGACTTACCTTTGCACCTTCTAGCGGATTGTTATTTACAATTCTTTTAACCTTCCCGGAAATTGTAAAACCAGCTTCATGACTGAATGTGGACAATGAATCATATTTCCAACTGAAGTCCCGCCATCCCTGAGTCATAAGGAGTATATCGAGATCCCTAAGTCTGTTCTTATTATCCGGATCAAAATACCAGGAAGGTTCTTCAACCCTCCCGCGAACATCTGATTCAAGCAGAAACCACGATGCGATGGAAGCGGGCCACGGAGAAGAATTGTCAGTGAATTGCTCTTCGGCGGCTGAAAATGAGAATTCACCTGTTCCTGTGAAAGTCGAATCGCCCGAAAGTGATATTTCTGCAGTTATTTTCTCACGGGGTTTATAAACTTTTTTATCAGGAGAAATATTAAGCTTGACATCGCCATTTTTCTGAAGAAAAACAAGCCTTTCGCAAAGAGGCAGTCCCTCTGCTCCGGATAATGTCACTCTTATTATACCA
>CAZKTX010000071.1:0-13035 GCA_964555805.1 uncultured Rikenellaceae bacterium | reverse complement strand
AAAAAAGCCCTTTTTTTATTTAAGTCGTGCAGGTAAGAAGGTCATGCAAGTCATGTAAGTCATGCAAGTCGTACAAGACCTGCAAGACCTGCATGACTTGCATGACCTGCAAGACCTGCACGACCGTTCAAACGGGTTCATATTTTTGATTTCTCCTGACCGGAACAAATCCCGCTTCTCTTATAATCGACTGTATTTCCTCGGCATTGAACCGGTTGCAGGATCCGGCTGAGCTTACGACATTTTCCTCTATCATTATAGAGCCCAGATCGTTTGCCCCTGCGTGGAGTGAAAGAACAGCAACATCTTTCCCGACCGTGAGAAGTGATGACTGGAGATTTGTTATATTATTGAGCATTATCCTGCTGACTGCAATCAGCCTGATATAATCGGGAGCATTGTAACTGCTTTTTATGCCATGCCTCTTTGCGAGAAGTGTCCCCTCATCCTGAAAGGGCCATGGGATGAAGGCAATGAATCCCCTGGTTCCGCCTGGACGTTCCGCCTGGAGTTCTCTCAGCTTTACAAGGTGTTCAATCCTTTCAGTTACGGTTTCAATATGGCCGTACATCATTGTGGCTGAAGTTGGAAGGTTGAGCCTGTGGGCTTCGCGCATCACATCCAGCCATTCGGATGTTGTTGCCTTGGCCGGTGATATTGTTTTCCTGACCCTGTCGGACAGGATTTCCGCCCCCGCTCCCGGAAGTGAGTCGAGGCCTGCCCCGGCAAGTCTTTGCAGCACGGTTGAATAAGGAAGCTGTTCCTTATGGGAAAGATAAACCACTTCGGGAGGTCCCAGTGCATGGAGTTTGAGTGCAGGATATATTTCCTTCAGATTCCTGAAAAGAGTTGTGTAGAAATCCAGTCCCAGATCAGGATTCATGCCGCCCTGCAGAAGTATCTGGTCGCCTCCGAGCGAGAAAAGCTCATCAATCTTTGTTTTGTATTCTTCAATCGTTGTAACATAGGCATCTTCATCATCCTTGCGGCGGCAGAAATTACAGAATTTACAACGGGAGAAGCAGATATTTGTGATATTTATGTTCCTGTCGATGATCCAGCCGGCATTTTTACCCGGTACATGGACCTGCCTGAGAGTATCTCCCATGAAGATCAGCTCTTCGGCAGGGGCATTATGATAAAGGAAGGTTCCCTCTTCGACGGAAAGAGGCATCAGATCGAGTGCTTTCCTGTATATGTAGTCAAGTTCCATGAAGCAACAAAGGTAACTCTTTAGAAAATAAGCAATGAATAATTTGATTAACTTTACTGCTTCAAAAATTTCCGGTTATGCCGAATTTACCCGAATTACAAAATATTTCACAAATATCTCCCGATCAGTCAGTTATTTGCATTACTGGCGAAAACGGACTTCCGGAGTGGCTTAAACTTTCAAAATCGGAGAAGGAGTACGCTCTCAGGCAGCTTCAGGCTGACAAGGAGTATGTTGTTATAAATTCATACTTCAAGGTTACTTACATAGTCAGGGTAAAGGATAAGTTCCCTGAGTACAGGCAGAAGGAAGAGCTGAGGAAGACGGCTTACAATCTCAGAAAGAAGATTAAGTCAAATAACCATCAGGAGCTTGTAATTGCTCCGCACAAAGCTTTCATAGGGGCTGCAGGTGCTTTTACGGAAGGACTGCTGCTTAGCTTTTATTCATTCGACAAGTACAAAACTGTAAGTGACGACAGGGATAAAACGGCTTATCCTTCAAAGCTTCTTCTTTATGAAGGGCCGGATGATAAGGAGTTGAAGTGGCTTGTTGATCTGACCTCATCGGTCTGGCTCATCCGCGATCTGATAAATGAGCCGGTAAGCCATCTGAATGCTCCTGCATTAGCTGAGGAGATCAAACGGGCAGGAGAAGAGTCGGGATTCAGTGTTGAGGTTCTTAACCGGGGCCGGATTGAGGCCCTGAAAATGGGTGGACTTCTGGCAGTGAACAGGGGAAGTGTCGATCCGCCGGTTTTTTGTATTCTTGAATGGAAACCGGAGAAGGCGCTTAATAAAAAACCTGTCGTTCTGGTTGGAAAGGGTATTGTTTATGATACCGGCGGACTGAATATCAAGCCGGGCGACTATATGGAAAACATGAAGGGCGATATGGCCGGGGCTGCTGCTATAACAGGGGCAATCCGTACAATAGCAAAAGCGGGTCTTCCGGTTCATGTGGTGGGGCTGGTCCCTGCAACAGATAATCGTCCGGGCGGAAATGCCTATACCCAGGGCGAGATCATTACTATGTATAACAAAATGACTGTTGAGGTTGGCAATACAGATGCTGAGGGAAGACTAATCCTGGCTGATGCAATCAGCTATGCTTCAAAGTTTAAGCCTGAGCTGATAATTGATGTTGCAACACTTACAGGATCGGCGGCAATGGCATTTGGGATACAGGCAGTTGCAGTTATGGGCAATGCCGACAGGAAATATTTCAGGATGCTGGAGGAATCGGGTAACGAGGTATATGAAAGAATTGCTGAAATGCCTTTCTGGGATGAGTACGGAGAACTTATCAAATCGGATATTGCCGATGTCAGGAATATTGGAGGAAGAGAAGCAGGTGCGATAACAGCTGGAAAATTCCTTGAACGGTTTGCCGAATATCCGCTTATTCATCTGGATATTGCAGGTCCCGGGTTGCTGAAAAAGGATGACTATTACAGGATTAAGGATGGCCCGGGAACGGGCGCCAGGCTGCTCTCCGAATTTCTCAGGAGATTTGCAGGCAGTTTATTAAAAAAGAACCAAGGATAAATGGACAGGAAAAAGATAGTTGCAGGGATATCTCAGGGTGATATCAATGGTATAGGATATGAAGTCATAATGAAGACTCTCATGGATGTCGAGATAACCGATATCTGTATTCCGGTGATCTACGGCTCTCCCAAGGTGGCAGCATACCACCGCAAGGCATTGAATATTAATAATTTCAGTTTTAACAATATAAGATCGACCGAGGAGGCACATAGCCAGAAGGCAAATCTGATAAACTGTCTCGATGACAATGTGAGGGTTGAGCTGGGAAAATCGACGCCTCAGGGCGGCGAGGCTGCGTTTGCTTCGCTCGAGAGAGCTGTAGCCGATCTCAGGAGCGGGAAGCTGGATGTGCTTGTGACTGCTCCAATAGACAAGAACAACATTCAGTCGGATAATTTCCGTTTCAGCGGTCATACCGAGTATCTGATGGAAAAGGCCGGTGTCAAAGATGTACTCATGTTCATGGTCAGTGAGAGCCTCAAGATAGGTGTTGCAACCGGTCATGTCGCTCTCAGGGATGTCGCTGATATGATCACTGTTGATCTTGTTTTGAGGAAGATAAGGCTTATGAATCAGTCGCTTATCCATGATTTCGGGGTTGGTAAGCCCAGAATTGCGGTTCTTGGACTTAACCCTCATGCCGGAGACAACTCCCTTCTGGGTAATGAGGAAGCAGAAATAATAACTCCGGCAGTACAGCAGGCGATCAGGGAAAATATACTTGCTTTCGGCCCTTTTCCCGCTGACGGATTTTTTGGTGCAGGGTCATTTACAAAGTTCGACGGGATTCTTGCAATGTATCACGATCAGGGGCTTACTCCGTTCAAGGCTCTGTCGTTCGACACCGGCGTCAATTTCACTGCCGGCCTGCCTTTTGTCCGGACTTCTCCGGGGCATGGCACTGCATACCAGATAGCAGGCAAGGGTGAAGCCTCTGAAAGCTCGTTCCGTCATGCATTGTTCCTTGCCTGCGATATTTTCAGAAACCGGCAGCTCTATGCCGAGATATCCCGGAACCCTCTTAAGCACCAGGATATAGATCTGCATGCAGACAGGGTTGACGAACTTCCTCCTGAAATACCAAATTCCGATCCGAACTTATGATAGATTACATTTCAGGCCGGATAGCAGAGCTGACTCCTGCGTTTGTTATCGTTGACAACGGCGGAATAGGCTATTTTGCAAGTATATCACTCTCTACATACACACGTCTTGAAGGGAGGGCTGATTGCAGATTGCTTGTGCATGAAGTGATCAGGGAGGACAGTCATCAGCTTTTTGGCTTTTCGGACAAGGACGAAAGGGATATGTTCAGGCTTCTTATAACAGTATCGGGGGTGGGAGCCAACACAGCACGAATGATGCTTTCATCTCTCACACACGACGAGCTTGAAAAGGCAATTTTAGGATCAGATGTCAATACCCTGAAGGGAATAAAGGGCATAGGGCTGAAGACCGCTCAAAGGATAATTGTAGATCTTAAAGACAAGATCGGAAAACACACCGGAACAGGTGAAATATTTGCATTTACAGACAATACAAAACGTGAAGAAGCGTTATCAGCTTTGGTGATGCTTGGGTTTGGCAAAAGCGCTGTCACGAAGGCACTCGACGGGATCATCAGGCAAGAGAAAAACCTGACAGTTGAGGAACTGATAAAGAGAGCGCTTAAGAGCCTGTAAATAAGAATATTTTTTCATTTGGGATCAGGGATATCATATAAAAATCTGCTGAAATTCATATATTTTGCATTATCTGCTTCCTTGATCCTTATTTCAAATGAAGCAGATGGTCAGGTACCGGTCTCTGCATCCTCTCGCGATACAACAGTAAGATCTCCCCTCAGGCTTAAGGACGTTTCCGGAAATCCCTATGAAGAGTCGCTCAGAACCCCTCTCTTTCTGAATAATCCGTCAAACATAACTTCAGGCGCCGTTTATGATCCGGGCAAGAACGAATACATGATCTACCAGAAGGTTGGATCGTTTGATTACAGAAACCCGGTCTACATGTCACCCGAAGAATACCGCAAGTATCAGTTTAACAAGGAGATGAGAGAGTACTGGCAGGCAAGGGTTGCCGGTGAGACTTCAGGTTTTAAATCGGGTCTCATCCCCCAGATCGAGATAGGAGGTGCAACATTCGACAAGGTCTTCGGAAGCAATGTTATAAACATAGTCCCCCAGGGATCTGCTGAACTTGTATTCGGGATTAACATTTCGAGGACTGAAAACCCTACTCTCTCAGAGAAGCTCAGGACAATTCCTACTTTCGACTTCAAGGAGAAGATACAGATGAATGTCACCGGTACAATAGGCGACAAGATGGAGCTGGGGGTCAATTACAACACCGACGCAATGTTTGAGTTCGAGAACCGCACAAAGTTGCAGTACTCTGGCAAGGAAGATGAGATATTAAAAAAGATTGAGGTGGGCGATGTAACCCTGCCTCTTCCCGGGACCCTGATAACCGGAAGCTACAGCCTTTTCGGGCTTAAGACTGAGATGCAGTTCGGGAAGCTTAACATGACAACAGTTCTGTCGCAGCAGAAAGGGGAGACATCGACTATCTCCGTTAAGGGAGGAGCCCAGCTGAGTGAGTTTGAGATATATGCCGACGACTATGAAGCTAACCGGCACTTTTTTCTTGCACATCATTTCAGGGATTTCTTTGACGAGTCGCTGAAGAGCCTGCCTGCTGTAAGCTCGGGATTGAATATAACCCGTATTGAGGTATGGATCACGAATAAGACAAGCAGTTACGAGGAGACAAGGAACATAGTTGCCTTTTCCGATCTCGCGGAGAACAGCAGTAATATATACAATAAAGTGCCTGAATTTCAGGCGCCTCCCGGGGCTTCACGCTTTCCCGACAATGCGGCCAACCAGCTCTACAGCCAGCTTCAGACAAACTACGCCGGCATGAGGGATGTCGACCAGGTTACAACTGTTTTTGCCTCTTTGTATCCGGGGTTCCAGATTGGCCGCGACTTTGAGAAAATTGAAAATGCAAGGAAACTGAATGAAAGGGAGTATACCCTGAATCCGATGCTCGGTTATATATCGCTTAACACCGCCCTTAACACAGATGAGGTGCTTGCCGTGGCCTATGAGTACACACTGAACGGCCAGGTTTTCAAGGTAGGCGAGTTTTCGACCGATGGGATAACCGCTCCGCAGGCTCTGGCGCTCAAACTCATCAAAGGAACCACGCTTAGTCCGAAATACCCCACCTGGAAACTTATGATGAAGAATATTTACTCGCTTGGTTCCGGCAGGCTCGAATCCGGTGATTTCCAGCTTAATATTCTCTATGAAGATGACAAGACCGGTAATGCAATCAATTATCTCCCTGAAGGAAGGTTGGCGAATACAATACTTCTACAGGTCCTTGGCCTGGATAATCTGAACAGCCAGCAGGACCGTCAGCCTGACGGTTACTTTGACTTCATCGACGGGGTTACGATAAACGTAAACAGAGGTAAGATAATATTTCCGGTGAATGAGCCTTTCGGTAGTTACCTTAAGGAGAAGATAGGCAATAACCAGATCGCTGAAAAGTACATTTTCCAGGAGCTTTACGATTCGACCCAGACTATAGCCCGGCAGATGGCAGAAAAGAACAAGTTCAAGATGACCGGCCAGTATTCCTCAGAATCGGGTTCAGAAATAAGGCTCAATGCTACAAATATTCCTGCTGGTTCAATAATAGTAACGGCCGGTGGAGTGACTCTTACGGAGAACACCGATTACACAGTCGATTACAACATGGGGGTTGTGACAATAATCAATTCAGCCCTTATCGAATCGCAGACACCCAGTCAGGTTTCGCTCGAAAGCAACCAGTTCTTCGGATTCCAGACCAAAACTCTTGTAGGGACTCATCTCGATTACAGGTTCTCGGAAAATTTCAATGTGGGTGCAACATTGTTGCATCTGAATGAAAGGCCATATACCCAGAAAGTGAATTTCGGCGAAGAACCGATCTCAAACACTATCTGGGGACTGAATACTTCATACAGGGGGCAATCGCAGTTACTTACAAAACTTATCGACAAGATCCCGCTCCTTGAAACCAAGGCACCATCAAGCATCTCTTTCAATGGGGAATTCGCTGAGCTGATTCCTGGCCATTCACGCGCAATCTCAAATGCAGGCAACTCCTATATTGATGATTTCGAATCGAGTGAGATCCCGCTCGACCTTAAATCATTCAATGCCTGGTCAATTTCAAGCATCCCGCAAGGCCAGGATCAGCTGTTCCCCGAAGCTTCCCTGAATAACAATCCGGCTACCGGAAACAACAGGGCGAAGATATCGTGGTATGTGATCGACCCTCTGTTTCTTAGAAACGGTTCCTCCACCCCCGGTCATATAAAGCAGGATCCTTCAACCCAGTCGAGCCATTTTGTGAGGGAGATTTACGAGAATGAGATTTTTCCAAACAGGGAAAGTACAAGCGGAATCCCCACAACAATTTCCGTACTTAACGTTGCATATTATCCGGGCGAAAAAGGACCGTATAACTATGACACCGATCCTGGTTCATACTCAGGTGGAGTAAATGCCTCAGGATTGCTCAACAATCCACAGACGAGATGGGGGGGCATGATGAGGGAGGTCCTTACGAGCGACTTTGAAACGGCAAACATTCAGTACATTGAGTTCTGGATGATGGATCCTTTTGTTGAGGATCCGGCTCACCAGGGAGGGGATCTCTACTTCAACCTCGGGAACATATCCGAAGACATACTGAAGGACTCGAGGAAGAGTTTTGAGAACGGGCTTCCGTCCTCGCCTGTGCTTCAGAATGTCGATTCCACGGCGTGGGGAAGGGTTCCGACAGTTCAATCGGTGGTCCATGCCTTTGATAACAATTCCGAGTCGAGGACGTACCAGGACGTGGGGCTCGACGGGCTCAGGAATCAGGATGAACAGGCATTCTTCATGGATTATATCCAGAGGTCGGAAGCCATTCTGAGTCCTGAAGCTTACACAGAATTACTTAAGGACCCGTCGAATGATGACTTTCACTATTTCAGGGGTTCCGATTATGACATGCAGCAACTGGGTATACTCGAAAGATACAAGAGATACAATGGTCAGGATGGCAACTCCCCCACTTCGGAGATGTCGTCGGAATCATATCCCACATCCGGCTCGACCCTGCCCGATATGGAAGACATTAACCGCGATAATACGCTAAGCGAGACGGAAAGCTACTACCAGTACAGGGTAAGCCTCAGGCCTGAGAACATGAAGGTAGGCATGAACTACATCGTCGATGAGATCGAACCGACTGTGAAAATGGCCGACGGAACGGAATCGAAAGTGAAATGGTTTCAGTTCAAGATCCCGGTAACTGAATACCAGAGGAGGGTGGGTGTAATAAGCGATTTCAAATCAATAAGGTTCATGAGAATGTTCCTTAAGAATTTCAACGATCCGGTTATAATGAGGTTTGCAGAGCTTAACCTTGTGAGAGCTGAATGGAGAAAATACAACATCACATTCATGGAGGGAGGGGAGAGGATCACGACTCCGGAACCTGAGGACGGCACCTTTGAGATCAGTTCGGTTAGCATTGAGGATAATGCAGGCAAAACGCCGGTGAACTATGTCCTTCCTCCCGGATTCAACAGGGTTGTGGATCCCCAGAATCCCCAGCTCAGGCAGCTCGACGAGCAGTCGATGGTTCTGAAGGTTGTTGATCTGGCCGACGGGGATGCACGCGCTGCATACAGGAATGTAAACCTTGATTTCCGCCAGTATCGCCGTCTCAGAATGGAAGTTCATGCTGAAGCCCTTATTGGCCAGCCTCTTTATGATAATGAGATTACAGCATTTGTCAGGCTGGGGTCGGATTACAAATCCAACTTTTATGAGTATGAGATACCTCTCAGGCTTACACCTCCCGGCGACGATTATGACAACGACTCGGAAGAGGACAGGGCGATTGTATGGCCTGAGGGCAACAGGTTCGATATTGACCTGACTGTTTTGCAGGAGGCCAAGAAGGAAAGGAACAGGCAGCTTTCAGAGAGCGGTTCTTCCCTGAGCCTCTCGGACGTATTTGCTTTCCGCGACGATTCAAACAAGGTGTATATCTGTGGAAATCCTAACCTCAGCAATGTGAAGGTTATAATGGTAGGTATCCGTAACCCGATCAAAACAAGAAATCCGGCGGCGGACAACGGAGATGCAAAATCGGCCGAGGTTTGGGTTAATGAATTACGGCTCAGCGATTTCAAGGAGGACGGAGGCTGGGCGGCAAATGCTCACCTTCAGGCCAGGCTGGCTGATCTCGGTACTATTGACATGGTTGGTCAGGCAAGCACTCCCGGTTGGGGAAGCATCGACAAGAAAGTGAACGAGAGGAGCAAGGAAGAGGTTCTTAAGTATGATATTTCATCCACAATGGAACTGGGAAAATTCTTCCCCGAGGAAGCAGGAGTAAGGCTTCCCGTTTATGTGGGTTATTCGGAGACCAGGATCAAGCCCCAGTACAATCCCCTCGATCCCGACATAACGCTTAAAGATGCGCTCGACGAGGCGCCGGATAAGGAAGCAAGGGATTCAATCAAGGCGATATCAGAGGATTATCAAAGGCGGAAGACAATCTCAATAAACAACGCGGGGATCACAAAAAGGGGTGAGAAGCCCCGGGTCTGGGACCTTGCCAACTTCAGCGTCAACTATACATTTAACGAGGTTTACAGGAGTAATACAAAAACTGAAATCGACCTCGAAAGAAACTACAAGGGCGGTATCAACTATAATTATGAGGCCCAGCCAAAGAACATAATGCCGTTTAAGAATGTCAAGTTCCTGAATTCGCCTGTTTTCAGGATAATAAAGGATTTCAATTTCTATCCCTTCCCGAAAAGCATTTCATTCAGAACCGATCTTGCCAGGTACTACAATGAGGTCAAGACCAGGAATATAAACAATCCCAACCTATTGATAACCCCGACATTCAGGAAAGATTTTGAATGGACCAGGATGTTTGACGTCAAGTTTGATCTCACCCGCCAGCTTAAGATAGATTTCACCTCTACAAACGTGGCAAGGATTGATGAACCTGAAGGAGCAGCTGACCGCCGCAGGTACCAGAGCGAGTATGAAAACTGGCGCGACTCCGTGATGACAAATCTCAAGCGTTTTGGCAGGACAACTTCATATAACCATTACATAAACGCGACCTACAACGTCCCGATCAACAAGCTTCCCGGGCTCTCGTGGGTAACTGCAAATGCAAGATTCGGCGCTGATTATTCATGGCTTGCCGGGGCTCTTTATCCCGATTCGATGAATATAAACCTGGGAAATGCAATAAAGAACCGCAACGAACTTACCCTGTCGGGCACCGGCAACCTGGCGAGCCTGTATTCAAAGTCGAAATTCCTCAAGAGTGTCGAGGATAACACAAGACCGGGAGCCGTCAGGAGGATGCAGACAGAATACAGGACTGTCGTATTTACAAGGAACAATGTCAATTTCAGGCCGAATGTGATGAGGCCCCTGGTTCATAATCTCAAGACAAAGGATGTAAAGGTTGTGATAACCCGTAAAGATGGCACCGAGCTCAAGGGTAATGTTGAGATAATCAGCGAAAACAGGGTTAATTTTACAACAAGTGAAGCTGTTGAAGGCACACTTGTTACAATCGAGGGAAAGGTCCCGAAAAAGCGCAACCCGATGACTGTTACAGGGGAATACATGCTGCGTGCAATAATGGGGATACGATCTGTAAGCATGACATACACATCATCGCAGGGTCAGTATCTGCCGGGCTTCCTTCCGGAGTCGAGATTTCTGGGACAGTCGAGGGTTAACAATGTTTCAGCGCCCGGTTTGCCCTTTATGCTGGGTTTCAGCGACAGGAGGTTTTTCGACAAGGCTGTTCAGAACGGATGGCTTACAACCGACACGCTGCTTAATACACCGGCTATATATAACAACAGGAGGGATCTGTCTGTGAGGAGTGTAGTGGAACCTTTCCCCGGGCTTAAGATCGACATCAATGCCGACAGGAGGTTCCTTGAAAACGAAAGCTCATATTATACAGCGGATTATAACGGCAACTTCCCCGACAGTACACGAAACAGGGTTATAAGCGGGAACTTCTCTATTTCAGTGATTTCGTGGGGTACAGCATTCGAAAAGATATCAAAGGACAATAACTATGTATCAGCCACATTCGAAAACTTCAAGAAGAATGCTGTGATCATATCAGGCAGGCGTGCAGAGGCGAGGCAGGATGTTGATCCGGGGTACGACCCGGATATCGATCCCGAAACCGGCCAGCCGCTGACTGACGGGTTCAAAAGCGGTTACGGCAAAACTTCACGCGAGGTGCTGATCCCGGCTTTTTATGCCGCCTATACAAAATCCGATCCTGAAAGGGTCAATTTGTCAACCTTCCCCTCGGCTTTCAGGATGATGCCGAACTGGAGAATTACATTCGACGGCTTCTCCAAATTTGAGTTTGTGCAGAAGGTTTTCAGGTCCGTAAACATAACTCACCAGTACAGGAGTGTTTACCAGATAGGATCATATACAACAAACCTGAATTACTTTGTTGATGGCAACGGAATCAATAATATAAGAGACCTTCAGAAGAACTTCATTCAGCAGTATGAGATAAACACAGTAACTGTCAGCGAACAGTTCAGCCCGATGATTAATGTTGACATGAACTGGAAGAGCAACCTTACCTCCAGGTTTGAGTGGAGGAAATCAAGGACAATTTCACTCAATCTCACCGGCAACCAGGTTACTGACAGCCGTATAAACGAGCTTGTTTTAGGAGCCGGATACCGTTTTGATGATGTCCAGATAGTGCTGAAGACAGGAGGAGGGCAGAAGACGCTCAAGAGCGATCTGAACTTAAGGCTCGATCTCTCGCTCAGGGATAACAAGACTGTTGCCAGGAAGCTTATTGAGGATGTAAACCAGCCGGTTGCCGGTATCAAGGTAATGACTATCGGAGCAACTGCCGATTATGTCCTGAGCGACCGGTTCAACCTGCAGGTCTTTGCCGATCATACGATGAATAACCCGTTTGTCGCAAATACGTTCCCTACATCGAACACAAATTTCGGCTTCAGCCTGAAATTCACCCTTGCACAATAGTTTTTGACTTAAGAAATCCTCATAGTTAGGGGATATGGAAAAAAACTATAAATTTGGAGTAAACAAAAATCAAAAGATATGAATGTACCGGCAGATTTGCTTTATACAAAAGACCACGAATGGCTCCGTCTCGAAGGCGAGTTCGGATATGTCGGAGTGACTGATTTTGCCCAGGGTGAGCTTGGGGATATCGTTTTCCTCGAGATTGAGACGGAAGGGGAGACTCTTAAGGTTGAAGAGGTGTTCGGGACTATTGAAGCTGTGAAGACTGTATCCGATCTCTTCATGCCTGTCGGAGGTGAGATTCTTGAGGTTAACCCGGCTCTTGGCGATTCGCCCGACCTTGTCAACAAGGATCCGTACGGGGAAGGATGGATGATCAAAATACGTATCACTGATCCCGTTGAGGCAGAATCACTTCTTTCAGCTGAAAAGTATAAGGAGCTGTTATAAGGTCTTTTTGACCTCCACCTGCTGGTATCCCTCAACAATGTCGCCGACCTTCAGGTCGTTGAAGTTTGTGATGTTAAGGCCGCACTCATAACCGCCTACAACCTCTTTCACATCGTCCTTGAATCGTTTCAGGGAGCCAAGTTCGCCTGTATAGATTACTATACCGTCGCGGATAACCCGTATTCTTGTGTTTCTGGTTATCTTCCCTTCCTTGACGTAACATCCTGCTACAGTGCCGATCTTGGTTACCTTGAAGATATCCCTGATCTCGAGGGTTGCCACTATTTCTTCCCTGAGCTCAGGTGATAGCATACCTTCCATTGCCGATCTGATCTCTTCGATAGCATCGTAAATGATTGAATAGAGACGGATATCGATTTCCTCTTTCTCCGCCAGTTTACGGGCGCTGAGGGATGGTCTTACCTGGAATCCTACTATAATTGCATTCGAGGCTGCTGCCAGCAGTACATCCGATTCGGAGATCTGACCTACGGCCTTGTGAATTATGTTAAGCTGAATTTCAGGAGTTGACAGTTTGATAAGCGAGTCGCTGAGGGCCTCTACTGATCCGTCGACGTCTCCCTTCACAATTATATTGAGTTCCTGGAAGTTGCCTATTGCAATACGTCTGCCGATCTCGTCGAGTGTAATATGTTTCTGGGTGCGTAACCCTTGTTCTCTCTGT
>CAZKTX010000070.1:1479-13079 GCA_964555805.1 uncultured Rikenellaceae bacterium | reverse complement strand
TTAAACTCCGTAGTTAAGAAAAAATTCACGAATTTTTATCGATTAACGATAACCATGTTATTGTTAATCGACAAATATTTTACCCAAAACGATATGATTTTTCGTTTCTTCATACCATTTCCTTTAGTTTCTGCCAACAAAACTGCCTGATCTATACCTGTTTCCGGCTCATTTTAACTATCTTTACATAAAGCGGCTTTTCTGAAGTCTCAATACTGCTTGAAAACCTCATAAATAAGTGAAGATGGAGAATGAGGAAAAGGTTTTTTACACACCAAGGCTATACAATAGTATAGAGCTGTGGAAGGATGTCACCCCGCAGCAATGGAATGATCCGGCCTGGCAGCTCAAAAATACGATTGGCAATGTTGAAGCTCTCAAAAAGGTAATTAAGCTAAGCGATTACCAGGCGGAGGAGATCGCCAGAACTCTTTCCGAACTGAAGAGACAGGGCAAGGAACCGATGCGCATCACTCCATATTATGCTTCACTGATGCAGGAAGATCCTTTCCACCCTGAAATGGCACAGGGCGAAAAACCTTACAAAAGACTCGATCCGGTTTTCTGGCAAAGCGTACCTACTCCTGCAAACCTGCTGTTTCCCGATACCGGTCTCGAAGCTGCAATGGGCGAGGGCTCAAGAAGCTTCGGCGCTGCTTACCAGAGATATCCCAACAGAATTGCTCTTTTCGTAGCTGAGAACACAAGCTGCGCATCTTACTGCGTCCATTGCCAGAGAGCCAAATCGCTCGATTCGTCAGTCGATGTCAACCTCAGGAAGATACAGAAAGGCCTGTTCTACATAGGTTACAACAGGAATATAAACGAGGTACTTGTGACCGGGGGCGATGCTCTTATGATAAGTAAAAAAAGACTGAGCTATGTACTGGAGGAACTCAGCAAAATAGATCATCTCAGGGTCATCCGGATTGCCACCCGGGTTCCCGTTGTAATGCCGATGGGGGTCACCGACGAACTGCTCGATCTTATAAACAAGTCGGCCAACAGGTTCACAAAAGGCCCTGAAAAGTATGTCTATTTCATGACTCACATCAACCACTACCAGGAAATAACAACAGACCTTGCTGCAGCGGTCAGAAGGATCCGGAAACATGGCTTCACAATAAGGAACCAGACTGTCCTGCTCAACCATGTGAACGATTATTACCAGTCACTTGCCGAGACGTTCAGAAGGATGTTCTGGATTGGCGTCCATCCCTATTACCTGCTCCAGTGCCACAAGGAAAAAGGATTAGTCCATTTCATAACTCCCATACAGGTAGGGAAGATCTACATGAAGCATCTCCAGGGATGGATTTCAGGAGTCACAGTGCCCCGATACGCCGCAAACATCGAAGGCGGTGGCGGAAAGGTCTTACTGATGCCCTCCGGTCATGATACCCTCAACCTCGATCATGAAATCGATGAAAATATATCCGAGAGCTTTGCAAACGTATATACATGGGATCACAAGAAACTTCTCAGATATGAAGCTCTTGGACGGACAACCCGCGAAGAATTCGAGGAGGGCGTCAGAATTATGGATGCTTTCATCGGAAGAAAAGGCGCTTTTCTTCCAAAGCTTATAATCGCCGATAAGGACGGGAACCACCTGGAAACAACAAACAGAACCAAACTCCCGGTTCTCGAAAAAATGAAAAAAGCAAAGCTCCTTGGTTATGAAATCAATGAGGGTGACATGCCCCTTATAAATCCGGCTGAGATCTCCGATGAACTGGAGAAGCTGTTCAGGGATTCAGATTTTGTCCGGGGTGGTAATGACTGATTGAAATCCTTTATTTCTACAACTTCTGATTTTTTTACCCTTCCTGATTTTTTACCCCCCAACCCCCCTAAAGGGGGGCTAAGAATCAGACAATGAGTAATATAATATTTCGGAGTTTATCAATACGTCGATAGTTTTCGATTTTCGGGACGAATAGTTATCCAGCCTGGTAATATTATTCAAAAATCTTAAATAGTTGTAAATCAACGATCTTAAGCCCCCCCTTTAGGGGGGTTGGGGGGTAGAACGCAAAAGGGAGATAAGTCATCCAGCATTATTAAAGGACTTGTAGAAAGAGTAGTTTAGGGGGGCTGGGGGGTAGAAGATAATCCGTCAGCAAACTTCCTCACCTTTTGTAGTTCTCATCCTTCTTCTTGAGCGAAAGGAATCCTTCAGGCATAGGTGATTTCACAACTATCATCTTTCCGCTTTCGGGATGAGGAAATGCGAGAGAAAAGGCATGCAGCCTTACCCTGCGTCGGAATTCATCCGACGCTCCGTATTTCCTGTCGCCGATTATCGGGCACCCTATATCGGAGAGATGAACCCTGATCTGATTCTTCCTGCCGGTCTCGGTGCTTACATCCAGAAGTGTATGATCAACTATCCTTCTTACTACCCTGTAATGAGTTATTGAGAATTTCGCGTTTTCTGGATTTTTTGTTGAATGAACTTTCTGCGAACGGTCCTCGACAAGCCAGCTGCTGATTGTGTCTTCGTCCTTTTCCGGCAGACCTTCCACAAGTGCATAATAGTGTTTTTCAGTCTTTTCCCAATTCTCCTTGATTATTTCCATAGTCTCACTGTTCTTTGCGAACAGCAGGACCCCTGATACCTCCTTGTCGAGCCTGTGCACAACATAAGCCCTGAATTTTCCCTTGCTTTGCTTCACCAGGAACGCCGAAACTATATTCTGGATGCTCACGCTTCCGTCGGTACTTGATGTCGGCCTTCCCGGAGGCTTGTCGACTACGATGACGTAGCCATCCTCGTACAGAACCGGAAAAGTAAGCCCTGCCCTGGCTGCATTACCGGCCTGGCGGTTCACCTCAACAATATCTCCCGGCTTCAGAGGTGTGGCAAAATATGTTACAGGCTTGTCATTTACGCGAACGGTCTCTCCCTGCAACAGTTTCTTTATCCTGGTCCTGGGCGAATCGGGAAAGAGTTCCCTGAGATATTCCATCAGCGTAACCGCTTTTTCAACCTTACTTTTCAAGATCTTATATCTGTTTCCTTTTCAAAGGCAAAGTTAATGTTTTGATCTGATCCGCATTATATTTCTATCTTTATAACCGGAACTCACCATCAGATGAAGATAAGGCTTATTCCGGTCCTCGCGGCTTTCTTGCTTTCTGTCCTTCAGATCTCGGCTCAGCAGGCCGGCTGCCCTGACCGCCTTGCCGTTAATTACAATACGGCAGCTGTTATAAATGACGGCAGCTGCAGGTACAATCCTGCCAATATTGCGCCTTTGGGCAGCCTTAACCTCGATGCGAAGATCGCTGAAACATCAGGACTGATTTTCTGGGATAACATGTTCTGGACTCACAACGACAACAGTGATATAAATCTCTATGCCCTCGACACGCTTTATGGGAAGATTGAACAACAGCATCCTCTGACTGGCATTTCAAACACCGACTGGGAAGAAATATCCCAGGATGAGAATTATATCTACATCGGAGATTTCGGGAACAATTCGGGCAACCGCACCGACCTTAAGGTTTACAGGGTTGCAAAGCAGGGTTTCTACGGCAACACACTTCACTTCGATTCAATATGCTTCTCATATCCCGAACAGGTCGATTTTGATTCAGAGTCCTACGATTCGGATTTCGACTGCGAAGCTTTCATAGTATCGGGCGACAGCCTGTACCTGTTCACAAAGGAGTGGGCAGGTAACCGGACCACCCTCTATTCAGTACCCAAAACCCCCGGAACCTGGGATGCAAAAAGGGGCGCGACACTCAATGTAAACGGCCTCATTACAGGCTCCGTTTATATCAGTGATAAAAGAACAATTGTCCTGACCGGCTACAGCGAAAAGCTGAAACCATTCCTGTACCTGCTGTACGACTTCACCGGTACTGGTTTCTTTGGCGGCAACAAGCGAAAAATCGATCTGCTTCTACCCTACCACCAGGTTGAGGCAATAGCAAACACAAACGGCACCCGGTTTTTCATCACAAACGAAGCCTTTTCATACGAACCGCTGATCAGGAACAGCCAGAAGATCCACCTTGTTGACCTCAGGAGTTTCCTGGGTGATTACCTTGGACTTTCAGTACCCATCCCCGACACTCTGAACAATTTTATAATCTCCCCCATTCCGGCAAATAATTATATAATTGTCCAGAGCCTGACGGAACTGATTCCGGCAGATTATTTCCTGATAAACATGTCGGGTCAGATCGTTAAGACAGGGGAACTTGAATCCGATACCTCATTGGTGAATCTGTCAGATCTCAGTTCGGGAATTTATTTTCTGAGGATAGGGACGGGGAGAAGACAGGCGTATAAAATTGTGAAGGAGTAGATGTTTAAAACGTTCTGCCGGTTCTGCTGGTTCTGCCCGTTCTGCCCGTTCTGACTGGCATAACTTGCATAACTGGCACGACTGGCATAACCACCCTTTCCTTTATGCCTTTACAGATGAAAGAACAATCTTCCCGAACTCCATACATTCCGCCCTCTTCAGGTTGTCGTACTCCGGCATCTTGTATCCCTCCATCTGCTTTCTTACATCGGGTTCCATCAAACCGTAGGTTATCCTTCCAAGGAACACCTTCGAGGGAAGTCCCGGAACTCCGCACAGCGCTGCAATATGATCGTCGATCAGCAGTTTTGCCTGAGCCGGTTCGACCGGTTTCATCATATTGCCGCATACGGCAAAATAACCTCTCAGCCTTGTTTTAAGAAGATCCTTGCTGGCTGAAATGAAATCCTGAAGCTCCTGCGATACTTTTCCTGCCCGGATAGCTCCTCCGATAATTACATGATTATACCCTGCAAGGTCGGGTTTTTCCCTTACATCGAATACGTTGGCTATCCCATCCATTCCCTCGGAGATCCAGAGAGAAGCATCCCTTGCTGATCCGCACCATGTACCGTACACAACTGCCCACTTCCTGTCGGAGGGCATCGGATAATATTCGAGCGGATAGCTTTTGCGTGTTATCAGTAATCCTCCCATTGCAAGTAACCCTGATTTGATGAATGTTCTCTTTTCCATATTAATCGATTTTACTCTGGAATCTTTCTTATCGTATGTTTTTGTCTCTGAGGTCTCAGTTTTTGATGCAGTACAGCTTATCAACCGACCTGAAAATGTAGGAATCGCCTGCGACTGCAACGGAAGCCCAGAATTTATTTCCTTCGAGATCGTTTTCCGCCAGCTGTTCGAATTCCGCACCGGCTTTGAAAACCCGGGTTGTACCGTTTTCATCAAAAAAGTAAATTCTTTCATTGAAGGCCCATGGGGATGACCAGACACTCCCGATCCCTGATATCCTTTTCTGGTATTTAAGTGAGCCGTCTGCTGCATCAAGAACTGCGATTTCTCCTCTGCCTCCGATTACATAAAGAAGGCCATTGTAAAGCAAGGGAGATGGATTTGCAAGACCTGATTCTTCCGTTTTCCATGCTACCTCACCTGAAGTGCCTGCTTTAACAGCATACAGAACACTTTTAGACTCTCTTCCGCCCGCATTACCAAGATAAAGAAGTTCTTCATCACCCGTAGGAGATGGAATAACCTGCTCGCCGCCAAGCTTAAGTTCCCAGTTAAGCTTTCCGGTTTCCGGATCGTATGACCTTGCAGTTTTCCCGGTCGTCACAAGCTCGGTGCCTGATTTGTTTTTCCAGATAAAAGGAGTACTGTATGTAGTTTTTTCATCACGTGTTACCCGCCATAGTTCGTTTCCGGTAGTTATATCAAGCGCAACCAGGAAGGAATTTTCTTCATTGTCATTCTGGACAAAGACTTTATCATTATAAATTACAGGTGAAGATCCGGTTCCCCATCCCCTCTGGGTATAATATACACCCTGATCCTTTTTCCAGACCAGATTCCCATCCATATCGTAACAAAAGATCCCGTGCATGCCAAATGAAGCAACTATCTGTTTCCCATTTGTCACCGGAGTTTCGCAAGCATAAGAGCTATTCTGATTCTTTCCTGCTTTTGGCGCTCCCTGATAGGCAATCTGCCTCCAGTTCTCCTTACCGGTAGACAGATCGAAGCAGATGACTTCCCATTTGTACAATTCATTCATATAAGTTGTATCCCTGACTTCAGGGACAGGTGGTCCTGCCGGCTGAGGAGGCCTTTGGCCCTGCTGAGGCGCCTGTCCGCCCTGAGGCCTCTGACCAGACTGAGGTGGTTGTCCTCCCTGAGGTCCCTGGCCTGCCTGAGGCGGAGGTCCTGCCGGCCTTTCGGGTGCCGGATTTACTTTCTCGGGAAATGTGGAAGTAACAAAAACCCTGTTTCCCCAAATAACAGGCGATGAATAACCGGTCCCGTTCAGATCAGCGCTCCATGATAAATTCTTTTCAGTTCCCCATTCGGCGGGGAGATTGGAGGCCTCAAACGACATGGTTCCCTCTGATCCCCTGAACTGAGTCCAGTTCTGTTTTTTTGTACATGATGTAAGCAGGATAAAGGGCAGCACAAGTGCCAGAATTAATATACTGAACAGGTTCTTTCTTTTCATGTTTACTTTTATGTTTTTTCTGGTTTAATTTCAGCAGATAAAAATATAAATTTCCAACTATTCTGCAACATATCTGAGCCCAACAGGCGTCATCACGAAAACTCACTTATTGAATATCATCCCTGACTGTTACCTTTAAGGCGTATTGATTGCATTTTCTTTTTGTAAATTACGCTTTTAAATTATGATGGAAAACGAAAAGGCTGTTATAGGTTTTATTGGCGCAGGCGGTATAGCCCGCTCCCATGCATTCTCTCTTAATTCACTTAAATTTTATTACCCCGATTCTCCTGAAGTGGAGCTGGCCGCAGTAAGCTCATCCAGGAAGGAAAGCATGGAATCCTTTGCCTCCAGGTACGGATTTAAGAGAGCCTGCACTGCCGAAGAGCTGCTGGCTGATAAAAGGATCAGCACAATCTTCATTCTTGGTCCGAACAACGTTCATTTTGAACATTTCAAAGCCGCTGCTGCCATGGACCATGTTAAGAGGATCTATCTTGAAAAACCGGTCTGCTCGAACCGCGAGGAAGAAGAAGGTATTCTCGCCATCATGAATTCCCGTCCAGGATTACAGGTGCAGGTCGGATTCCAGTATCTTTATACATCTGCCGTCAGGGAGGCGCTGATCTTCTGGAGGTCGGGAGTACTTGGCAAACCTGTCCATTTCGAATTCAAATACTACCATAGCGATTACCTTAAGAAATCGTACCGCGAGAAACGAGTCACGAGGCTTACACCGGCTCCCGACGGAGGCGCGATGGCCGACCTGGGTTCGCATATTATAAGCATGCTTATAGCTTTCATAGGCGAAAAAGTTGAAATAACCGGAGCGCTTCAGGCCGGTGAATTTGATGATGTGCCAGCCGGCTCTGACCTCTTCAGCCAGATCTCCCTCTTCGACAGGGAAAGCCGTGCAGCCGGGACTCTATCGGCAAGCCGTATAAGCTCGGGAACCGGCGACTCTCTTTCGTTCGAGCTCTACGCTACCGGAGGTGCAATAAAATTCTCATCCGGGAATCCCGGCCAGTTCGACTACTTCACAGAGGAATCGGGGACATGGTCAGGAAAGATTACAGGAAGCCACTACAAACCTTTTACTTCCTTCCCGTCGGGACATGTGCCGGGTGGCTGGCACAGGGCGATGATCCATGCCCATTATGTATTCCTCACCGACAGCCGTACCGAGGCGATCGTCCCCGGAATTATGCATGGACTTGCAGTCCAGAAGCTTCTCATTAGCACCGCTGAACACCTTGCGCTTTTCCGTGAACGTAAATAATTTTTCATAAATTTGATGTAACCTGAACCTTGCAATTATGTCTTCAGAACCCATTTCAGCCAGTCCCCGACTTCCCGGAAGAATTACATCTGTCGATTTCTTCCGCGGATTCACAATGTTCCTGCTTGCAGGTGAGGCAACGCACCTCTTCTCCCTGCTGTTGCGTTCCGACAATGCCGTCTTCCATTTTCTGGGAACCCAGCTCGACCATCATGAATGGCACGGACTTCATTTCTGGGATCTGATTCAACCCTTCTTCATGTTCATAGTGGGTGTGGCAATCCCTTTTGCAGTTGCAAACAGGCTCAGAAAAGGCCAGACCCAGAGGACAATAGATCTGCATGCCTGGCGCAGGGCCTTCCTCCTGCTGTTCTTCGGCTGGGCTCTTTACTTCATCCAGGCCGACAAACTTGTGTTCAGGTTCCAGAACGTACTGGCACAATTATCCGTGACCTATATTGTCGCCTACCTGATAAGAAACAAGAGTTTCCGCTTCCAGATAATCTTCAGCCTTGCAATCCTGCTCCTTATAGATCTTGCATACCGTTTCTTCCCTGTCGAAGGATTCAATCACCCTTGGGTGAACTATGAGAACCTCGGAGCATGGTTCAACAACAAGATCGAAGGTGTGGAGAAGGCAAGCGAATGGGCCACACTGAATTTTGTGTCGACAACAGCCCATACTGTCTGGGGAGTGCTTTGCGGGAAATTGCTTATGAGCGAAAAAAGCCATACTTACAAGCTGCGGACACTGGCAATAGCAGGCGTGGCTGCACTGGCCGCCGGATATGCCCTCGATTTACTTAATATCACTCCCATAATAAAGAAAATTGCAACCTCATCATTCGTGCTTGCCAGCGGCGGCTGGACAATGCTGGCCCTTGCATTCTGCTACTGGCTCATCGATGTGAAAAAACAATTCAAAAAGGGAGCATGGTTCTTTATTGTGGTGGGCATGAACAGCATCTTCATCTACATATTCTTCCACATAGGGGGAGCCGACTTCATCAGAACAATCATCCAGCCTTTCGTTAAGCTGCTGTTCTCGTGGGGAGGTGAAACGACTGTCAGAATGTTAACCAGCCTGGGCGTCTGGGCAGGTTTGTGGTATTTATGCTACTGGCTGTATAAACACAATTTGTTCATCAAAATATAACGGCTCCTGTTCCGCCTACAACAGGTAATGTGATTTCAGTGCCATTGAGGTCTACTGTAAGCTTTGTGCCAGGATCGGGCCAAAGTGTGTACTCCCTGTCGGTCGAGAAAATGAGAAGCCCTATCTGTTTACCTGCAGGGATCACCTGATCGTCGGGCTCAAGTTCAAAGGTCATCTCATAAAAACGCCCGACCTGAAGCGGTTCGCTTTCAGTCATGGACCTGTAGTTTCTCAGGTCGGCCCAGCCGCGGGTGATAATATTATCTGTCGGCTTAGGGTTGCGCGATTCGATCCAGGGCAGGGTTACAAGCCAGACTGAAAGATTGGCCGCAGATTTGCTGCTCAAAGCTTTTATTTTAATTGAAGTAACTCCCGAAATATGAAGATCTTCCTTCAACGGAGGAGTCAGGTAGATAAGCCTGTGATCGGTCCATTCAGCTTTTGCAAGAACGCTGCCGCTGAAGGAGAAATTATCAGTGATTGTCTCATAGCTTGGCGCTGATGGCTTATTCAGAACCAGCGATCCGGCCTGAGGCGCTCCGGGCGAAAGGAAGAACTTCACAGGTGATGCTCCGGGATTGGGATAATCAGCATAAGGAGTGGGTTTAAGCCTGTCGTCTGTTTCACGCACAATCCAAGCCTTCGGATCTTTCTCTACACCGTTCTCAACCCCGAAAAGATATCTTGTGAACCACCTGTTCATCATTGAGAAAGGAGGCTCCCCTCCATGTCCGCCCTGGTGAAAATAGACCTGAAGCGGGACTCCCTTCTTCTCCAGCACTTTAATAAAGCGGGCGCTGTGGCTTATCATCACGTTCCAGTCGTTGAAACCGTGAGCCATCAGCGTGGCCGCCCTGAAATCGTTCATGTAATTCATAAGGTCGCGTTCAGCCCAGAATTCATTGTAGTCGCCTGTTTTCCGGTCATGCCTTGCCTGCATCACGCTCCTCTTGTACACACTGTCGCAGTATTCGCAGTTGTCGGGATTGGAATGTATAAAATCGTACAGGACATCGACATCCTCGCCAAGGTAGCCGCCCGGACTGCGGACAAGGCCGTTTGACCGGTAATAATGGTAGTATGAATTATTCGGGGACACCGGGATGATTGCTTCAAGTCCCTGAACTCCGGTTGTTGCAGCCGCGAAAGGGATTGTTCCGTTATACGAGGTCCCTATCATTCCTACCCTGCCGGTGCTCCAGTAAGCTGAAACTTCTTCATTTCCGCCGGGAGTAGTGAACCCCTTTGCCCTTCCGTTCAGCCAGTCAATTACAGCTTTCGGGGCAAGCGCTTCTATCCGTGTACCGATAGTCGGACAACCCTGGGAAAGACCTGTCCCGGGAGCCGACGAATGCACAACAATAAAACCATAGGGCACCCACGCCCTGGTCTGGGAATTGGATATAACCGGCCGCTTCCCCCTTCTCTGTATGGGAGGCATCTTCGCCCTTTCAGAAGGATCGGCATCAAGCTCCTGCCTTACATTCCAGAAATACTGCGCCGAGTCGGAACCCGTCCCTGCAAAATACGGGCTCGATTCATAAACAACAGGTAGCTTCAGACCCCCGCTCTCAGTCTGAGCCGGACGTGTAACATCAACATGCATCCTGTCCTTCCGTCCGTCTCCATCTGTATCAAACTCAGTTTCAACCCACAGGTCATGACGTATCCATTTCTCAGGATCTTCAAACTCCTGTATCCTCTGTGCCTCACCGTTCATAATAACAGGAACAGTCAAAGGTTGAATTTTACCGGATTCTGTGTCTGACTTAACCACAGGTTGTGAATTAATCACGGGCTGGAAAAACAGAGCCATTACAGCCGAAACAAAAAGCAATTTTTTAATTACTGACATATCTGATCTGGAATAAGATTCTTATCTTTTCTTTTGCAAAGAAACTGATTTTCCTTTAACAAAAAACTCAGAAAAATGTCAGGACAGAACAATGACAAAACGGTTTTAATAATCGGGGCCGGCTTCGCTGGTCTTTCAGCAGGCATTTATGCAAGGATGAACGGTTACAGGGCACAGATCTTCGAGATGCACGACAAGCCGGGAGGGCTTTGCACGTCGTGGAAACGGAAAGGCTTTACAATTGACGGCTGCATTCACTGGCTCGTCGGTTCGTCACCTGAAACAGTAATGCATGATTACTGGGAAGAAACAGGGATAGTACCGGACAGTGAATTCATTTATATGGATGAATACGCACGCTTCGAAACAAAAGACGGCAGGACACTGATCTTTTACTCGGACCTGGACCGCCTTGAAAAACATCTGCTTGAATTTGCTCCGGAAGATGATGATAAAATAAGGGAATTCATCAAGGCAGTAAGACTTTGCCTCCGCCTTGACCAGCCTTCAGCCAAAGCACCACTGTTTAAAAGAATTTCCAAAATGATCAGATTGATCCTGTTCTTTACAGCCAACGGGAATACGCTTAAAAACTGGATGAAAGTCACTGGAAAGGAGTATACATCCGGTTTCAGGAACAAGGATCTTCAGCAGGCGCTGAATGAACTGTGGTTTCCCGAATTCTCAATTCTGTTCCTGTTCTTCATCTTCGCATATCTGCATAAAAAGAATGCGGGATATCCATTGGGAGGATCCATGCCAATGTCTGAAAAACTGGAGAAAAGATTCATCAGTCTCGGCGGGGAGAT
>CAZKTX010000070.1:0-1379 GCA_964555805.1 uncultured Rikenellaceae bacterium | reverse complement strand
AGTTGGCAGTCAGCAACTAACCAGAAACGATAAACGATAAACCCGAAACTCGAAACAACCAGTAACAAGTAACAAGCAACAAGTAACTTTAAACAATTATTTATCTAATACAAATGACCTCAATGAAGAAACATCTCCTCCTCTCACTGCTCGCACTAATCATGCTTCCGGCACTCTTATTTTCTCAACAGGCCTTGTTTGGCGGGGCAGATATAATTTCCCCGGAAGTAAATGCCGATAATTCAGTCACTTTCAGATTCCAGGCACCCGATGCAAAGGAAGTCAAACTGACGGGCGACTGGATGCCGGCCCAGGGCTGGACCCCGGGTTCGGAACCGATGACAAAAGACGACAAAGGTCTGTGGAGCCTCACAACCGCTCCCCTTGCCTCCGATCTGTACAGCTATTCATTTACTGTCGACGGTCTCAGAAATACCGATCCTAATAACGTCTACATGATCAGGGACGTTGCCACTGTAACAAATGTATTCATTGTCGGCGGCGGCAAGGCCGACCTTTACAAGGTGAACAACGTTCCCCACGGAACTGTTGCAAGAAGATGGTACGACTCCCCTTCGCTGGGAATGAAAAGACGAATCACAATCTACACCCCGGCAGGATACGAGAGCTCGAAACAGAAATACCCGGTGCTTTACCTGCTTCACGGCATGGGAGGCGACGAAGAAGCCTGGATCAACCTTGGAAGAACATCCCAGATACTGGATAACCTGATTGCCCAGGGAAAAGCCAAACCTATGATCGTTGTGATGCCGAACGGCAATGTAGTTCAGGAGGCCGCTCCGGGCGAATCGAGCCTTGGCTTCAAAAAACCTACAATGCAGCTCCCAAATACAATGGACGGGAAATATGAAGAGACTTTTAAGGATATTATATCATTTGTGGAAGGTAATTACAATGTTATAACCGAAAAATCGGGACGTGCGATTGCCGGTCTTTCGATGGGAGGCTATCATTCGCTTCATATTTCGAGGTTCTATCCGAATATGTTCGATTATGTCGGGCTTTTTTCGGCTGCAATAATGTACGATGAAAAAGTCAAGTCAAAGGTATATGAGAACCTCGATCAGACCCTTCTTCAGCAAAAGAACAACGGGTTCAAGCTTTACTGGATCGGCATCGGCAAGACCGACTTCCTGTACAAGAACAACGTTGAATTCAGGAGCAAGCTCGACTCAATGAAGTTCCCTTATGTCTACAGGGAAAGCGAAGGAGGACACACCTGGACAAACTGGAGGACCTATTTGTCGGAACTGGCGCCTCAGTTGTTCAAGTAGCAGAATATGGGGTTTTAAGTGTTTTGAATTTAAATTTTTATTTAACATTCGGAATCCCGGTTCAACTGACCCCCCTGCCCCCTA
>CAZKTX010000069.1:0-13209 GCA_964555805.1 uncultured Rikenellaceae bacterium | reverse complement strand
AGAACTGTGTCGGGTCCGGTGATTGATCTCCTGAAAGGTTTAAATTCTCCCGATGCGGTAATTTCGGTCAGTATTACTTTCTGGCTGGCTGTCTCAATTTCCTCCCTGTTGATTGAATCAGGGCGGAAACTGACAATACCGCCCATGCCTCCCATATAAAACATTCCATCGTCTCTGAAGGACGCCCCGGAATTGAACTCATTTATTTTAAGTCCTTCGTTCATCCCGAAGCTTCTGATCATGCCCGTATTGGGGTTTATCCTCGAGATGCCGGTGTTTGTCGAAACCCAGATATTTCCTGTTTTGTCTCCAAGGATGCTGTAGGTAATGTTATTGGAGAGTCCCTGCGAAGTGGTGTAGAACACCTTTTCCCCTGAATCGGGGTTTAGCCGGCATACTCCTCCGCCAAGGAGAGCAATCCATATTTCCCCGTTTTTATCCTCGTAAATATCCTCTGAATTAAACTTTTCTTCCGACAGTGTGAATATTTTGACATCCCCGGTCTTTGTATCCAGTCTGGCAATTTTGCTTTGGTAGAGTCCTGCCCAAATGATTCCTTTATCAGATGAAAGGATTTTGTAAACAGGCGAGCTGAAATTCAGGTCGTAACTCTTTTCAATTTTCCGGGTGGCAGGACTATAAACGCCTATCTTGCTCCCCTGCCATCCCATTAAAAGATTCCCGTTATCATCGAGAGCCAGCATCCTCAGATATATCCCGTCAGCCGGGTACCTTTGGAACCTGCCTGTGCTGAAGTCGTAATAAAGAAGCAGATCCCTGAAAAAACCTATCCATAATCCGTCGGGGGTTGCCAGCAGAGCCCTTACGGCACCGAAGCTTTCAGTGGAGGCAATTCCGTCAATTCGGATCTTCTCAACAATCCCATCCGGCGAGATTCTGACAAGAGGATATTTCCCCCTTGCACCCACCCATATTCTGTCGAATTTATCTTTTGTAACAGCATAAACCGTGGCTATATCATTTATATCCACCGGAATATCGTAAGATTTGAACCAGCCCGGTGTAAAAACAACCCTGTTAAGCCCGAGCGGCGAACCGCTGAAGGAATTGTTTGAAAACCAGATGGAGCTTTTGTTCTGGCAGAAAACTTGCTTGACAAGCTGACTTTGTGCTGGTGGTATTTTGTAAAGGATGTTATCGTTCCTGTCAAAAGAGAAGATGCCTTCGTTGTTTTTCGACCATGCAAAAAATCCTGATCCGCTAAAATCATCTGTTGGAATTGTGTCGCGGTATTCACTGAAAATTCCTGAATTCCCTTCAAGAAGAAATAATCCATTATTTGAAAAAATCCACTTTCTGCCAGAAGGGGAGAACCATATCCTGTGGTTGAATATGAAATTGAAATCCAGGTACACCGGGTAGTCTGCGGCCCCTATTCTGTATTTGTTTACAAGTTCAAGTCTGTTGTCGTCATCCTTCCTGAATTCGCAGACAACATCCCCTGCAATCCATATTCTGTCCTTTTCCGGGTTGGAAACCGTAGGAGCCGTGCCCGAATTTTTAATCTTCACTTCATCACGGTAACGGGTAAAGTCATAAAAGTCAAATCTGTCGTTAACAAAATCATATCTTATAAGGCTGTCTTCAGTTATGAGCCATAGATATCCTGACTCATCCAAACTAATATTATTGAATGAAGCCGGCAGATTTTCCGAAATGTTATCAACTCTCCTGAAATTGTCATTATAGCGGTCGTACCTTGCCACCTTCCAGTCGTCAGTGAGTAGCCACAGATTATCTGCTCCGTCGACAAGAAGGTTCAGCACTGAAAAATAGGGGAGTGACAGTGAGTCGTTAGTCTTATGAAAATAGTTTTTGAACGAATATCCGTCGTACCGGCTCAGCCCGTCCCAGGTAGCAATCCACATAAAGCCTGAGCTGTCAGCAGTCATGGCACGTACATCATTGTGCGAAATGCCTTCCCTGGTTGTAAATGTCTGTATGATGTAATTCTGAGAAAACAGATCCGTCCCGGCGGCGATAAGCAGGATAACAACCAACAGAATAACTATACCCTTTTTCCGGGGGAGCCGGTGCAGGTCAGGGGCAGGTATTTCAGATGACATTTTTTCAAACCGTTAAACCGGCATTCAAAAGAAGTAAAAAAAATCAGTAAAATAAAAAGAACAGTTAATTTTGGAAGCTATGGAGTTCAAACTTGTATCTGATTTTCAGCCGACCGGCGACCAGCCTGAAGCGATATCCCAGCTTGTGGCAGGCCTGAACAACGGGGTGCCATACCAGACTCTGCTTGGGGTAACAGGATCAGGAAAAACTTTCACAATTGCAAATGTAATTGAAAAGGTTCAGCGGCCAGCCCTTGTGCTAAGCCACAACAAAACTCTTGCCGCGCAGCTTTACGGTGAGTTCCGGCAGTTCTTCCCGGAGAACAGGGTTGAGTATTTTGTATCATATTATGATTATTACCAGCCTGAGGCTTATCTTCCCGTTACCGACACCTATATAGAAAAGGATCTTTCAATCAATGCCGAAATAGAAAAGCTGAGACTCAGTGCAACTTCAGCCCTGCTTTCCGGAAGAAAGGATGTTATAGTCGTTTCATCCATATCGTGTATTTACGGAATAGGTAATCCCGAGGATTTTCATTCAAATACTGTTCATATCCGGTCGGGGCAGAACATTGCCAGAAACTTGTTTCTCCGGAAGCTTGTTGACAGTCTTTATTCAAGGAATGAGCTTGAATTCCGTAACGGTACATTCAGGGTAAGGGGAGATACAATCGACATCATGCCTTCCTATGCCGACACGGCAGTGAGGGTTGTTTTCTTCGGGGAGCAAATAGAGGAAATATCCCTTTTTGACCCTGTAAGCGGCAACCGGGTGGAGACAGTCAATGAGTATATTATTTACCCGGCGAACATATTTGTAACCACCAGGGAAAGAATCAATCAGGCAATCAGCCTGATACAGGATGATATGGTAAGGCAGGTCACCTACTTCAAGGAGATAGGCAAGTTTGAGGAGGGCAAAAGGCTTGAGCAGAGGGTGATGTATGATCTTGAGATGATAAAGGAACTTGGGTACTGCAGCGGTATAGAGAACTACTCACGTTATTTTGACGGAAGGGTCACGGGAACACGCCCGTTCTGCCTGCTTGATTATTTCCCTGACGATTTTATAACAATCATAGACGAGAGTCATGTAAGCGTGCCTCAGATAAGGGCAATGTACGGTGGAGATCATTCCAGGAAGCAAACCCTGGTTGAGTATGGTTTCAGGCTGCCTGCTGCCCTCGACAACAGACCCATGAGGATGGAGGAGTTTGAGGCTCTGACGGGTCAGACAATCTTTGTAAGCGCCACACCTGCTGATTATGAGCTTGAGAAAAGCGAGGGAGTTTATGTTGATCAGGTCATAAGACCGACAGGGTTGCTGGATCCGCCAATAGAGGTCAGGCCGAGTCTGAATCAGATCGACGATCTGATGGGAGAGATACGAACAAGGACAAAATCCGGAGAGAGGACTCTTGTAACTACAATAACAAAGAGGATGGCCGAAGAGCTTGCGGCATACCTTCTTAAATATGATATAAAATGCCGTTACATCCATTCTGATATTGACACCCTTGAGAGGATAGATATTATGGAAGGACTGCGTACCGGCGACTTTGATGTTCTGGTTGGGGTCAATCTCCTCAGGGAAGGGCTTGATCTGCCGGAAGTTTCACTTGTCGCAATCCTTGATGCAGACAAGGAGGGCTTCCTGAGATCAGCCAGGTCTCTCACTCAGACGGCAGGCAGGGCAGCCCGTAATCTTAACGGGAAGGTTGTAATGTATGCTGATACAATTACGAGAAGCATGCAGGAAACTATCAATGAGACGAACAGAAGGCGGGAAAAACAGCTCAGTTACAATGAGCTTATGGGCATAACTCCTACACAGATTATCAAGAAGACCGGGACCATTCTCAGCGGGCTCAGCAGGAAAGGTGTTTCCGTGAAGGCTTACGTTGAACCGGAAAAGCCTGATATTGCAGCCGATCCGGTTGTGAAATACATGGATCGCGATGCCCTGGGGAAGGCAATTGAGAAGACCAGGAAGAACATGGAAAAAGCTTCAGCTGAACTGGATTTCATCGAAGCCGCACGTTTAAGGGATGAAGCAGCAGCTCTGCAGGCACTCTTACGAAGCAAATCCTGACTGAGGATAACAACACTATTGTCTGGAAGCAATCCAATCCCATGTTTTGCCTTCAGCTTTGTTTGTGGCTGTTCCTTTTATAATTCTGTCAGACACAACACCCGTGTAAGTATCATCGTTGATCTTAAATGTAAAAGTATTTCCTTCGAGTCTTCCATCCGTAACAGTCTGGGATTTGATTCCCGCTTTAAACGTTCCCCTGACAAACTGATACTCCTGAACCAGGTCAAGTTCACCGTCACCAAGTTTCCACTTGCCGCCGACCTTTGCAGGAATTATCCAGAGATATGCAGTGTTCCAGCTGTTCCAGTTTTCCTCGGTTGTGACCTCCTTATCGGCTTCCCATTCACCCATTGTGAATGTATTTGATACAATACGTGTTCCGGGTTTTAAGTCGAGGAGCCTGGGGCGAAGCTTAAGGTTTATCTCGGGCAGCAGGAACATTGTGATAACTGTTGCTTTTGAAAGGTCCGTCTCATAAAGATCGGCCTGAAGAAATTCAGTTTTATCTCCCACACCCTCTTTTTTTGCATTTTCTCTGGAGAGGGCCACCATATCGGGATTATACTCAATACCTGTCGCTTTTGCCCCGATCTTTGCGGCGCTTATAACAGTCCTTCCATCGCCCGAACCGAGATCAATTACATAATCGGAAGGAGTCACATTGCCTATTTCAAGCATCTTGTTTACAAGTTCCTGGGGCGTTGGTACCCACACAACATCCTTACCCTGTTGTCCGATTTCCGGCACAAACTTATTGCCCTGGCTGTTTTCCTGGGCATAAATTGTAAGCATTGCTGATGAGATACTGAATGCTGCTATCACTGATATGAGGGCTCTGTTTGTCTTCATCTTCTTTACAATTATTTTTTGTACAAAATATTCAAAGGAATAAAAATATGAAAATATATCAAATATTGATCAGCTTTCTAACATGATCAGCTATCGAAAGACACGAGGTGAGTCCGGGCGATTCAATGCCTATCAGGTTTATGAAACCAGGCATTCCCCGTTCAGACTCTTCCTTTATGTAGAAATCCCTGACAGGTTCTCCCGGACCCTGGATCTTCGGCCTTATTCCGGCCATCTCGGGAGCAAGATCGTCATATTCCAGGAACGGAAGGAAAAGTCGTACGGAGCGGAAAAAAGCATCCTGTTTTGAGGGAGTGACTTTGTAGTCAAAGACATTGGAATCAAGGTAAGTCACGTCGGGTCCGAGCTTAACCCCGCCGTCCATGTCAACCGTTACGTGAATGCCAATTCCTTCAAGGTTATGTACGGGCACCGGGTAGACAAGCCTGTTTATAAGACGGTTCTTTGGCGGATTCAGCCTGAAGTATTCTCCCTTGCAGAACCTGATGCGCAAGTTTTCATCAGAAAGTCCTGCCATTGCAGAAACAAGGTCGGAACCAAGTCCTGCCGAGTTAATTACGATCCTGGTTGTGAAGCTGAAGGTTGTATTTTCAGAATCAACGATTGTAATTTCATATCCCTGCTCAATCTTCCTTATTCCGGTCACCTCACTTCCATATGCGATCTGACCTCCGTTGATTACAATGCCGGCCTCCAGGCTCTTCATAAGCGAGTGACTGTCGACAATGCCGGTTGATGGAGAATATATTGCCTTAAGGGCAAAAACCGATGGTTCCAGTTCTGCTATCCTGTCCTTTTCTATAATTTCAAGGTCATCCACACCGTTACTGGCGGCGGTTTTCATAATCCCCTCAATTATACGGACTTCATCATCCGTTGTAGCCACAATTATCTTCCCGCAATTTTTGAAGGGGATGTCGTGTGCCCTGCAGTAATCATACATCAGCCGCTTCCCTTCAAGGCAGAGAACAGATTTCAGACTGCCTTTCGGATAATAAATGCCTGCATGGATCACTTCACTGTTCCTGCTGCTTGTCTCCTGTCCGAAAGCCGGATGCTTCTCTGTCACGTAAACATCACCAAAATCCTCAGACATTCTGCGGGCTATTGCCAGACCTACAACACCTGCTCCTATAATTGTTATTTGCGCATCCATACAGATCAGAACCTTATGACACTTCACAAATCTAATCAATAGATAATCTGTTTGTATCGTGTAATAATAGTTTTAGGATATCTTTTAAAAATTTATAAATTTGTTAATCACAGTCAGGAAAATGAAAAACCTTCTTCACCTATCTGCAAAACTCACCCGCATCTTCTTGTTTTCATCTCTTGCATGTTTTACAATTGCAGCCTGCACAAACCAGCTGCCTGTCGACCGTCAATCGCTGGTTACAAGACACAATGTGCAAATCACTTCTCCCGACAGCCTCAGTCCCCTCTCAGTCGGCAACGGCGATTTTGCCTTTACAGTTGATATTACCGGGCTGCAGACATTCCCCGGTTTCCATGAACGGGGAATTCCGCTCGGAACGATGTCGGACTGGGGCTGGCATACATCGAAAAACCCGGCGGCTTATTCACTTGATGATGTTTACAGGACCTACGATGTTCATGGCAGGAAGGTGAACTATGTCCATCAGTTCAGAAGGAACGAGGATTCCGCCCGATTTTCTGCTTCAGAATGGCTTCGGAACAATCCTCATAAAATCCATCTCGGACTGATCGGGCTGCGTTTATTGAATAAGGACGGCAAAGAAGCTGAGATCAGCGAAATAAAAAATCCTGTGCAGACGCTTGACCTGTGGTCGGGCAGGGTGAGCAGCAGGTTTCTTGTTGATGATGTTCCCGTTAATGTTGAAACGGTTTGTCATCCTGACATGGATATTGTTTCAGCGAAAATTTCTTCTCCCTTAATCGCGGAGAAACGACTCATTGTCAGGATTGATTTTCCGCTTGGAGTCTCAGCTCCGTCCGGATATGATCTGAATTCTCCCGATTCTCATACGACAGAGCTGATTTCTTCCTCTGATTTTGAAACACTTATCGGGCGTACCCAGGACGATGTAAGATATTTCGTAAAGGTTCTTCATCCTGATTCCCGGATTGAAACCTCCGGCAGACATCAGTTTCATCTTATATCAGACAATGATTCAATCCTGGAGTTTTCCTGCAAGTTCAGCAAGGACAGAGATGAGGAGCAGATACCAGGTTTCAGCGCCGTTGCCGAAGCCGGAAGGACCGGCTGGAAGGAATTCTGGATGAGCGGCGGGGCTGTTGACTTTTCAGGCTGCACCGATCCGCGTGCCTTTGAACTTGAAAGGAGAGTTGTACTTTCGCAATACCTTACAAAGATACAATGCAGCGGAAACCTGCCTCCTGCAGAGACCGGTCTTACTTACAACAGCTGGTACGGCAAATTCCATCTTGAAATGCACTGGTGGCATGCAGTTCATTTTGCCCTTTGGCAGAGGGAAGAGATACTGGAGAAACAGATGGAGTACTATTTTAATATTTCGGATAAGGCCCGTAAAACAGCTGCCAACCAGGGATACAGAGGTGTAAGATGGCCCAAGATGGTTGGACCCGACGGAAGGGAGAGCCCCAGCACGGTTGGAACATATCTGATCTGGCAGCAGCCTCATTTTATTTTCTTTTCCGAACTGCTGTTCAGAAATTCAAAAAATCCGGATGAGGTACTTGAAAAATACAGGGATCTCGTTTTTGAAACTGCCGAATTTATGGCAAGCTATGCCTGGTATGACGTAACAACAGACAGGTATGTTCTGGGTCCTGTCCTGATACCGGCTCAGGAAAGTCTGAGACTTGAGACAACTGTAAATCCGACTTTCGAGCTTGCATACTGGTACTGGGGTCTGAAAACAGCACGGGAATGGAGAATTCGTTCGGGATTAAAGCCTGATCCGCACTGGGACGAAGTGATTGACAGGTTATCGGAATTGCCGGTTAGCGACGGTTTGTATCTTTGTTCAGAAGACACGCGCGACTCCTATGAGAATCCGGCGTATTTAAGTGATCATCCTATAGTTTCGGGGATTTCCGGGATGCTTCCTGTTACAGGGAAGGTTGACAGGAAAATTCTTTCCGCAACTCTTGACACTATAATGACAAAATGGAACTGGCAAACAACCTGGGGCTGGGATTTCCCCATGCTTGCAATGTCGGCGGCTTCAGTTGGCAGGCCTTCTCAGGCAATTGATTTCCTGATGATGGATGCACCCAAAAACAGGTACCTGCCAAATGGCCATAATTACCAGGACGCCAGGCTTGCCCTGTATCTTCCGGGCAATGGTGGCCTTCTTACTGCAGTGGCTCTGATGTGCGTTGAAAAACAATTTCCGTCAGACGGAACATGGGATGTAAAATTTGAGAACCTGAATAGATATCCTGAGTGATAATATTTTGCTTAACACAATCAGAAGATGAAGAAATAGTCCTGTGCACGATGTTTGATGGAATATCACATCCGTTAACCCGGAACTGCAATCCGTAAACCAGGCAATAATTCAGTAGGAATAAAATCTTAACTTGTTTTCCGGTATGAAAACCTTTCCTGAGAGACCTCGCGATATTTTTTGTTTTGATATTTGAGTTGTATCTGTTTTTTGTGTTATGAGAGCGATTATCCAGATAATATTTCTTCTTTGCCTCTTTTACGGGCCCTATTATTCCGTTGTCATTATAAGACCGGTTGTGGCATCAATAAAACTGAAAGGACCCGGGACTAAAACCTCCCATGACTTCGACGCCGTGATGAGGTTCGTCAGGAATGGCAATAAACTGCTTTCATCTAAGGGATCAGGAATAGATAATGTAAAAGCATGCATTGACAGCGCCAGTCTGATCTGTGAAAAAAAGAAGCTTGATGTGCCGGCCGATCTTTATCTTCTGGAGGCTGAGTACTTTTTTGCTACCGGTGATCTTCGCTCCGCCTCTGAAAAAGCAGCGCTTGCGCTGGATGTCGCTGAAGAATCAAAAAACCGGGAAGCGCTTGCAAAAACATTCCTGTTTCTCGGCAAGTATAACCGCAGGACAGGATTCTTCAAGGAAAGCATTGATAACTATGAGAATGCAATAGCCATTGCTGACAAGGAAAATCTGCGGGGTATAATCCCGTTGGCCTGTCTGGAACAGGCTTTCCTTTACGGATCGGTTGAGGATCATAACCGGGAAATTGAATATTTTGAACGGTTCATAGATGCCAGTAACAGTGAAAGTGATACTTCTCTTGCAATCAGCGGTTATCTTGAACTGGGAACCAGGTTATGCGGAGATTCCGCGACTGTGGCCTGGAGGGATTTCAGAAGAGCAGACTCACTGCTTCGTATCTGTCACAATCTGGCTGCAATTAAAAAAGACACTCTTCTTTGCGCGTGGGCGTTTGCAAACAGGGGATGGAATTTCTACCTGGAGAAAATGTACGATTCCGCCATTTATTGCTACGAAAATTCCCTTAAGCGCTACAGTATTCCGGGGCGACAGTACAGCATGTCTTCAAATGCACTGGGGAACCTGGGCACCATGTACCGTGACCTTAATAAACCAGCGAAAGCGATTCAGTATTACAAGGAAGCAATAGACAATGCCCTTAAGGACAATTCGCTGTTCAATCTTCAGTGGATTTACATGGATATGAGCAACATGTATATCAAGCTCAGGGACACGACAAATGCCTACCTTAGCCACGTGCTGTTTAAAAAGTATTCCGATGCCTACAACGCAGCAAAGAGCAAAGAGGGAATGTCGGATGCGAGGATAAGATATGAAGCTGATACACGGAACAAGGAACTTGAATTACTATCACTGAAGCTCAAGAATAACCGCCTTCTTAATTATGGATTTGCCGCATTTATTGTTCTCACCGCTCTGATCGGATTTCTGCTTTTTCGCGGGTCAAAACTGAAGGACAAGCGCCGTATAAGCGAAATGAACAGCAAAATAAGCGAACTCACACAGGCAAACCTTCGCCAGCAAATGAACCCGCACTTCATCTTTAACACACTCAACTCGATTCAATACTACATGTACCAGCACGACAAGCTGGCGACAAATAACTATCTCACCAAGTTTTCAAACCTGATGAGAAAGGTGCTTGACAATTCACAGCATACGTCGGTCCCTTTAAGCGATGAACTCAGCGCACTGAACCTGTATCTGGAGCTTGAAAGCATTAGGTTCAGGGATAAATTCGATTTCCGGATCACAATTGACGATGAGATAGATCCAATAATGCACAAGGTTCCAACAATGCTGATCCAGCCCTACGTGGAGAATTCAATTTCTCACGGACTGATCCCAAAGGAAGGGAAAGGATTTGTCAGCATTGACCTGAAGCTTAACGACGACTGCATTCTTTGCACAATTGAAGACAACGGAATAGGACGGGAAGCATCAATGGAAAGGAATCTTAAAAAGGAAGGTAATCATAATTCGCTGGGTACAAGGATAAGCAAATCAAGGCTTGATCTTGTTAATGAACTTTACGGCACCAGTTTGAAAACGGTTTATTCGGATCTTAAGGATGAAGAAGGACGGCCAGCCGGGACAAGGGTGGAAATTCATATACCTTTATTGTCATGAGCAGGAAGCTGAAGACACTTATAGTTGATGATGAACAAGATGCCGTTGATTTCATTAGTTCAATAATCTCAGAATATTGTCCGACGCTTGAAGTTATAGCCAGGGCATACAACGTAGCTCAGGGCGTTGATGCAATACACGCGACCAGACCCGATCTGCTTTTTCTTGACGTGGAAATGCCTAACGGAACCGGATTTGATCTACTGGCTCAATTTCCTGAAAAGGATTTTGATGTTATCTTCATAACCGCATTCAACCATTATGCAATAAAGGCGATAAAGTTCAGCGCCATCGACTATATTCTTAAACCCATAAACATCAATGAATTCATTGAAGCGGTGGAAAGAGTTACAGTGAAACGGAAGGAACGAAGCTCAAAGGGCAACGAAGGTCTTCAGGTCCTGATGGAAAACCTGAGAACGGCGCTCCCGTCACGACTGGCTATCCCAACCTCCGATGGTATGGAATATCTTAATCCAAAGGATGTTATCCGGATTGAAGCGGACAGAAGCTACACATGGTTCTATTTGAGTGGAGGGCGGAAAATACTGGTGTCAAAGCATTTGAAGGAATTTCAGGAGCTTCTGGGGGACAGGTATTTCTTCCGTTCCCACAATTCATTCCTGATCAACCTCAAATTTGTAAAGAAGTATATCCGCCGCGACGGTGGTTGTATAGAGATGAACGACGGTGCAATAGTTCCTTTATCACGGAACAGGAAAGATATTTTTCTCGCACAGATGGCAAAATTTCACGGGTAGGAGCAGAGGGGAAATCGAAGGGGAAATTAAAAGGGGCTGTAAAAAGCCCCTTTTCGTTAAACTCAAACCTGAAAACCAACATTAAGCTGGAGAAACTAAAGAAACAATTATTTCACCGCCACGGCCTCTGTGGGATTGTTAAGCAGAAGCGGGAAATAGGCAGCAATAAGTTGTGTGGATTCGATTACACTCAACCTGGTCTGTGAAAGGAGTTTCTGGTGGTAATACTCCTGCAGGTTGAGCCCGGAATCGGATGTGTTAATTCCATCCTTTTTAAAAGCTTTGTCAAGCTTTTCAACACCGAACCAGGCGCCGTTGCAAACATACTGAACCGAGAGTTTATCGGACATCACAATATATTTTGTGCATTTCCCGACTTTGGATACTGCAACCTTAACACTCATCGGAGAGTTTTCGTAGCTGATTGTGAATGTTTTACATTCTTCACCATTAATTATGGCGGGGGTGGCGGCTGTTTCAATCCTGTAGTCACCAAGTGCTGTGAAGGTTGGGCCTTTGGCGACTACTTTTGAGGCAAACGATGCAGTACAGAATGCGAGTGCAAGTACTGCTGATAGAATAACTCTTTTCATGGCTTTGAAGAATTAATTGTTAATTGAAAAAACTTTTACTGTCCTGTTGTCCATTCTCTTTTTTCGGTGAGAGATGACCTGTCCTGTCATTTACTCATAACGAATTTATTACTTATAGGAATGCGGTAAAAGGGCCGTTCAACGGTTGGCAGTTTTGAATCAACCGCTGACAAGCTTCTCCGGGTGAAGGGAGTTAGTTTTTTCTCCCGAGAGGGATTGTTATTCCAAGAAAAGGTATTGCGATAAAAGTGTCAATATCCATGCCCATTGGTATCCAGAGACTATAGTCCAGTCCTATGTTCCTTATTATGCTTCTTCCTCCGGCAGAAAGCAGGACTACTAATTGGCCCTCGGAAGTAATTGCATAGTTTTCGGTTATGAAATATCCTTTCGGACTTACCCTGATCATGCCGCTGACATTTATAACCGGTACTTTCAGCCATTCATCCTGCGCGAATCCGTATGCCAGACCGAAACTCATATTCCTGTCGCGCGAACCAATAGTGGCGGTACCATAAAGAAGGCCGAAAACGCCGGCATCTTCACCAATAATTGTACCCAGTAAAGCTCCTGTCCCAAGGTTGAATTTATCCTTTACAACAGGGATTGAGAACTTCGGAGCAATCCAGAACGGGGTGGGAGCGCCAGCGAAAAGGAATAAAGGCATCATACCGGCTCCTAATGAGAAGTTATTTGTAAGTCCGAATGAAAACTGGTTATACAGGATCCAGATATTCTGGTAGTAGGATGACTTTTCTTCAAGTCCGTAGCCATTTGGAGCCCAGAAATACCGTGAAGACTGGGGATTTGGAAGCCAGATTTCACTACCTACCTTCTTAACCTGGTCGAGAAGAGTCCTTGTTTTTATATTATTCTGAGGAATACTTATTTCACCAAGGGTTGCAGTCTTTAGTACCAAAGTAGCGGAATCCGCAGTAACGAAAGTCCCGACAAAAATGTTTCCATCGGTTGTTTCTATCCGGAAAATTGCGGATGTATCGGGCGTCTCCTGTGAAAAACAGATTATGCCAGGGAATATTACAACAAGCAAAAGAGTGAATACCGCAAACTTTTTCATCCTGATATTTTATTATCGTCAAAGTTCGTCATTGCGGTGATCAAAGTCAATATCAAGATTATAAAAAAAAGGAGCATTATGATAATGCTCCTTTTGTCGGGGTGATCCGACTTGAACG
>CAZKTX010000068.1:8302-13243 GCA_964555805.1 uncultured Rikenellaceae bacterium | reverse complement strand
CAGTCCGGTGAGCAGCTGCGAGCTTATTGAGCCGTCTATATCACATTCTCCGCCACTCAGAGGACCTCTTATTGTTAAGGGAAGAAGGCCATCAGTTGTTGTGCATTCCACACCAAACTGCCTCAGGGCTTCCTCTATCATTGTCATCGGCCTTCTTTTAAGTGATCCGGCCCCTGTTATTGTTATTTCAGCATCAAAAAGTGAGGCTACGGGAGAAAAGAGCCTTATTGCCAGCCCCGATTCACCGCAGTTAAGTTTTGTCTCCTTTAGTGACCTCGAACCTGTTATCCTCATTGAGTCCGGTCCTGGTTCCACTCTTGAGCCAAGACTTACAGCTATACTCATCGCGGCGAGAGAATCGTCGCAGTATGAAGGATTAACAATAAGGCTTTCGCCTTCTGACAGAAGTGCAGCGGCAATTGCCCTCTGCGTCATGCTTTTTGATGGCGGAGCTTTAACTTCGCCTGTTAGAAAAGAGGGCTCAACGGATCTTTCCATGAAAAGAGGTTTCTTAGGTGTTACCGGCCGGTTTTTCGATTCCGTTATTCATTATCTTCATCTGGTGATTGATAGATTCCTGATGAATAGCCTTGAAGATTGTGTCGATCATCTCCCCGCTCAGTCCCTTGACCTGACCGTGGACCACAACCTTACGTATAATCTCATCCCAGCGCGTTGGCTGCAAGATAGTAATATTATTGTCCTTTTTATACTGTCCGATTGTTTCAGCCACTTTCATTCTCTTTTCAAGGATATCGAGGAGAGCATCATCGAAAATGTCGATCTGCTGCCGGAGTTCACCCAGTATGTCGAGCAGTTTCGGATCGGAGGCAACAGGACTCCTGAGTATCAGCCGGCTGAGAAGTTCCTTTAGCTCGCCGGGGGTGATCTGCTGGGCAGCATCGCTGAGTGCATTGTCGGGATCAGTATGTGACTCAAGCATCAGCCCGTCGAAGTTCAGATCCATTGCTTTCTGGGACAATTCGAAAAGGTATTCCCGTGTTCCGGAGATATGACTGGGATCACATATTATGGGGAGATCGGGAATCCTGCGGCGAAGTTCGATTGGAAGCTGCCAGTTAGGCTGATTCCTGTAAACAGTCTTTTCATAGGTTGAAAACCCGCGGTGAATGGCGCCCAACCTCGTGATTCCGGCCTTTGCAATTCTTTCGATGGCACCTATCCATAACTCAAGGTCGGGGTTTATCGGGTTCTTCACAAGAACCATCACATCGACACCTTTCAGGGCATCCGAAATCTCCTGGACAGTAAATGGATTCACCGATGTACGGGCTCCTATCCACAGAAGATCGATGCCATATTTGAGTGCCTCGTATACATGTTTTTCATTTGCGACCTCAGTACCAACCATAAGTCCGGTCTCCTGCTTTACATTTCTCAGCCACTTGAGACCTTCCGATCCTACCCCCTCGAATGAGTTGGGACGGGTCCTCGGTTTCCATATCCCCGCACGGAACACGCTAACTTCAGGTATTCTTGCAAGTTCGGCAGCAGTTGCCATAACCTGTTCCTCGCTTTCTGCACTGCAGGGCCCCGAGATAAGGAAAGGCCTTCCCTTGTAACCTCTCCATTCAGTTGCCAGAAATCTCTTCAGTTCAAGTACCATTGTATTATGTATTAATGTAAAATCCTCTTTATTTTATTTGCTTCTTCCATGAGTCCTTTGAGGCCCTCCTTGTCATTTTCAGCTATAAGCTTCCTGAAAAGGTTCATCTTTTCAATATAGTTGTCGATCACCTCGATTATTGATTTGGAATTCTCGAGGAAGATCGGGGCCCATGTATCCCCGCTGCTCTTTGCAAGCCTCACTGTGCTTTCAAAACCTCCGCCGGCCAGCGTTGTGATGTTCTTCTCTTCTTTTTCCTTGTCGAGCACACTCAGGGCCAGCGAAAAAGATGTGATGTGGGAGATGTGCGAAACATATGCAACATGGATGTCATGATCGCGTGAGTTCATATAAACTTTCTTCATGCTGAGGACATCAAGCATACGCTCAGCCAGTTCGAGTGCATCCCTGCTGCTTAGTTCCCGGTCGCAGATAATTGCATTCTTGTAGTCGAAAAGCTTTCCGATGGCTGCAAGAGGCCCCGAAAATTCGGTTCCGGCCATAGGATGGAGGGCAACATAACGGCCTCTGGCCGGATGATTTTTCACGACTCTTCCAATCTTGCCCTTTGTAGAACCCATGTCGGCAACAACTTTTGATGTGCCCTCAATCCTGTCGAGAATTCCCGGCAGCATCTTCCAGATTGTATCAACTGGTGTGCTTAATATTATAAGGTCGCTCCTGTCAACTGCATTTTCAAGGGTATCCGTCTCATCTACAAGTCCGCAAAGCTGAGCAATGTTCCTGTGCTGGAGGTTTGAATCAACACCAATTATTTTGTCAGTAAATCCGCGTTTCCTGAGATCTATCATCAGCGAACCCCCTATGAGCCCGATTCCCACTATTGCTGTTGTCATTTGGTGATTTGAGATTTTTGATTCGTGATTTTTGATTTGTGATTCTGGATCAGTCTGAACCTTGCAAATTATCAATAAGAGGCATCATTTTATTTCGTGAATTTCAGTAATTCTATTCTTCGCCTTGCTTCCTCAAGTCTTTCCTCAGTGGCGCACAGCGAAATCCTGACATATCTTTCGCCACGGCTTCCGAAAATAAATCCGGGAGTGAGGAAGACATTCCCTTTCTGCAGAATTTCCTCCACAAATGCCTCACAACTTAATATGTTCTCAGGTATGCGTCCCCAGAGAAAGAGACCTGTCTGATCGGGGTTGAACCTGCAATCCAGGAGCTTCATTATCGACTCGGCGGTTCTGCGTCTTTTCCTGTATGTAAGGTTGACAGTATCGTACCACGATTCGGGATTTTGAAGTGCCTCGGCTGCTGCCAGCTGCATCGGCAGGAACATTCCTGAATCCATGTTGCTCTTCACCTTGAGTATCGTCCTGATGTACTCACTGTTCCCGGCAACCATGCCAATCCTCCATCCGGCCATGTTGTGCGACTTGCTGAGGGAATTCAGTTCAAGTGCGGTTTCGATGGCTCCCTGTGCCGACAGAATGCTAAGGTATTCGTTGTTCAATATAAAGCTGTAGGGATTGTCGTTTATAAGAAGGATATTACGTTTGAGTGCAAACGACACGAGTCTGTTGAAAAGTTCTGCGGATCCTCTGACTCCTGTAGGCATGTTCGGGTAGTTTGTCCACATGAGCTTCACCCTGCTCATATCTTCCTTTTCAAGAGTTTCAATGTCAGGCTGCCAGCCTTTGCTCTCGTCGAGGGGATAAGTCCTGACCTTTCCTCCCACAAGGCTTGTAACGGAAGAATAGGTAGGGTAGCCGGGATCGGGGACAAGTACCTCGTCGCCCGGATTGACAAAAGCCATGCTTATGTGCATTATCCCTTCCTTGCTTCCCATAAGCGGAAGTATTTCCGAGGCCGGATCAAGACTCACCCTGAAATATTTACTGTACCATTCAGCGAAGGCTTTTCTCAGAACCGGGCTCCCGCTGTAGTTCTGGTATCCGTGCACATTGGGTAAGCGGGCCTCTTCAGCGAGCCTTGCCACTGTATTTTCCGACGGAGGCTGATCGGGGCTTCCGATCCCCAGGTTTATTATATCTGCTCCGGCAGCACGCATCTCGTCTATCTGCCTCAGTTTCCTCGAAAAATAATACTCCTGGACACTATTGGTCCGTTCTGCCGGTTTAACTTTCATATAGCATTTCTCCTTTGTTGTAAATTCCAAGTACTTCCAGATTGTTTGTAGATTCTTCAAGTGCCTGCACAATGGCGCCGGCTTCTGAATCAGAGGGCAGCTCGAGATCGAGGTAGAACATGTATTCCCAGTCGCCGTTCAGCCGCGGCACCGACTGGATCTTTGAAAGGTTTATATTCATGGCGGCCAGTTTTACAAGGACCGATGCAAGTGATCCGGGTTTGTGGCCTGTCGCGAAACAGATTGAAACCTTGTTCCCTGTTTTGATTCCCTTGTCCTCCGTGCCTATAACCAGAAACCTTGTATAGTTCTTCTTGTAAGTCTCGATTCCCTCGGCAATAATATCCAGTCCGTAAATATCGGCCGCATTTCTTGAAGCAATTGCAGCGATCTTTTTCAGCCGGTTTTGAGAAATAATCCTTGCGCTTGATGCTGTGTCATCGGCTTCAACCAGGGTTATTTCGGGGTATTGATTCAGAAATGTCATGCATTGGGCCAGGGCAATAGGGTGCGACCTGATCTGCCGGATGTCCTTTATCGACTGGCCGGGTAAAGCCATCAGATTCTGAATAATCCTCAGGTTGTGTTCTCCCAGTATCCGGAGTCCTGATTCCCTTATCAGGCTGTAGTTGTAAAGGATGCTTCCGGATCTTGCGTTTTCGATTGCCATCATTGCAAGGCCAGCCCGCCCTTCCTTAACCGAATTGAGGGTCATGTCAAAGGTCGGGCATGGAACGATTTCAACCTCCTCACTGCTGAAATACTGCCTGGCGGCAACTTCGTGGAAACATCCGGTTTCTCCCTGTATTGCTATCTTCATATCAAACCTTTTAAAAACAGGAAGGGTCCCTTCTGGGGACCCTTGCTTGCATATTATGTCTTTTATGTATACAAAAATCCCCTTATCTCTTTCTAAAATAAAAAAAGAAGTAAAAATAAGAGGAGATATAATTGTATACAATATTCATTTTTTCGTTTTGTTGGCTTACAAAATTAATACACATTTTTGATTTCCAAATAAATTATTAAGAAAATATTGAAAAAAGTTAAGAAGAAGACCGAAGACGGAAGACGGAAGACCGAAGAAGTTTTGCCAGTTCTGCCAGTTCTGCGGGTTCTGCCGGTCGTTTATCATCACAGAACGTAGTTGAAAGCCTTGCGTCCTGCGTCTTTCGCCTTGTACCCTGAACCCTGAGCC
>CAZKTX010000068.1:0-8202 GCA_964555805.1 uncultured Rikenellaceae bacterium | reverse complement strand
CCCTGAGCCTTACTTTCCCTTGTGCCTCTCTTTCAGCACTTCTTCTACGTCCTCAAAAGCCACATTCCTGGCTTTCAGAAGGATGAGGTAATGATAGAGAAGATCCGCTGCTTCATTTTTGAAAAGATCGATATTATCATCCTTGGCTTCAATAACCAGTTCAACAGCCTCTTCACCCACTTTCTGAGCCACTTTGTTTATTCCCTTTTTGAAGAGTTTATTTGTGTAGGAACCATCTGCGTTGCCGTCAATTCGCTGACTGATTATATTTTCGAGCTGATATACAAATCCCTTTGATGCCTCCTCACCAAAGCACGATTTACGTCCGGTGTGACATACCGGTCCCGCCGGGTCGACCATGACAAGCAGGGAATCATTGTCGCAGTCGATAGTTATTTCTTTAACAATAAGGAAGTTGCCTGATGTTTCACCCTTTGTCCATAACCGGTTCTTACTGCGGCTGAAGAATGTAACCTTTCCTTCGCTGACTGTCTTATTATAAGCCTCTTCATTCATGTAACCCACCATAAGCACCTGAAGTGTATAGCTGTCCTGGATTATTGCCGGAACAAGTCCGTCTCCTTTCTTAAAGTCTATGTTTATCATTTCTGTATCTTTCTGTTTTGTTTGCCTCCCGGCCTAAAACGGTGTATTGACTCCCCTTCAGGGGATTCAGGGATTAAAATTAAGCTGTGGCAAAGTGGACATTTCAATGTCTTACATTTATGTTTCTTGATGACAAATACTCTTTCAACTCGGGTATTAGTATTTCACCGTAGTGAAAGATGCTTGCAGCCAGAGCTGCGCTGCAGGATGATTTGACAAACACTTCCCTGAAATGTTCCATTGTACCTGCTCCGCCCGAAGCAATAACAGGTATGTTGACGCTCCTGCTTACATCCCTTGTCACTTCGATCGAGAACCCGGCTTTTGTGCCGTCGGCGTTCATCGAGGTGAGCAATATTTCCCCAGCTCCCTGTTTCTCAGCCCATTTGGCCCAGTCAACTGCCTTTAACGGGGTGAGAGTGTTCCCGGCATCAATGTAAACCATCCAGTCACTGCCGTTGAATTTTGTATCAATAGCTACAACAACACACTGGCTTCCAAACCTTCTGGCGATCTCCGTTATAAGACCGGGGTTCCTGAAAGCCGAGGAGTTTATGCTGACTTTATCAGCGCCGGCGCTTATAAGCAGTGCAGCATCATCGATTGTTGATATGCCCCCGCCCACTGTGAAAGGCAGGTTTATCTCAGCGGCTATCTTACCGACAAGTTCAGCAAAGGTTTTTCTTTTCTCGATTGTTGCAGTGATATCGAGGAACACAAGTTCATCGGCACGCTGCTCCACATATTTTTTTGCAAGTTCCACCGGATCGCCTGCATCGCGGATATCCACGAAATTAACTCCCTTGACAGTGCGTCCTTCCTTTATGTCGAGACACGGTATTATTCTTTTCTTCAGCATAACCGGGCAATATCTTTAAGGTCAAGAATTCCTTCGTAAAGCGCTTTGCCTACAATTGCTCCTTCGCAGCCGATAGCAGACAGTGTTTCGAGATCACCAACGGAGCTTATTCCACCGCTTGCAATCAGGTTCAGTCCGGGTATCCCCAGAATCTCGCGGTACAGGTCAGTCGATGGCCCCTGCAACATTCCATCCTTGTCGATATCAGTGCAGATTGCATATTTAATTCCCCTTTCCCTGTACCATGTTATGAAACCGATAATATCCGAACCTGAATTCTCAGTCCATCCCTCGGTGGCAACATTCCGGTTTGCAGAGTCAGCCCCGAGGATTATTTTGTCTTCTCCCCATTCCATGAGCCATTCAAGCACAAGGGACCTGTCTGTCACCGATATGCTTCCGCATGTTACCTGGCTTGCACCGGCGCTGAAAGCATTCTGCAGATCGTGCGAGGAACGGATGCCTCCGCCGAAATCAATTTTCAGTGAAGTTAACGATGCAATCTTTTCAAGGATCCCCAGATTTATGATGCGTTTGTTCCGGGCTCCGTCGAGGTCGACGAGATGAATGTATTCAATACCATGATCCTTGACCTGGCGGGCAACTTCAAGCGGATCGCTGCTGTAAACCTTTTTTGTAGAAAAATCCCCCTTTGAAAGCCTCACACACTTTCCTCCCATTATATCAAGAGCTACTATAATCCTCATAGCTCAAGGAAATTTCTAAGTATCCTTGCCCCGGTTTCAGCCGATTTCTCGGGGTGGAACTGGACTGCATAAAAATTATCCCTGTGCATCGCCGCACTGAATGGAAGTACATAGTCACAGATTGCAAGGGTGTAATCCGAAATCTCTGCATAGTAACTGTGGACATAATAAACATCCTCACCGGCAGTCACACCCCTGAACAGGGTTCCTTTAAGCGCTGAGAAATTGTTCCAGCCCATGTGAGGCACTTTGTCGAAAGGCGGAAATTTTTTTACTGCCGCATCAAAGATCCCGAGGCATTTTACAGATCCTTCATCCGACCAGTGACACATCAGATGAAGTCCCAGGCAGATCCCGAGAACGGGCTGCCTTAGCGACAGAATGAGCTTGTCGAGTTCTTTCTCCTCAAGATACTTCATCGCGCTTCGTGCCTGACCAACGCCCGGTATGATTACCTTTTCGGCGGCAAGCAGTTCCTCCTTACTGTCGGTCAGTATTGAATCATATCCCATTCGGGTCAGTGCATTCTGCACCGACTGTATGTTCCCGGCATTGTATTTAAGCAGAGCTATCATAGTGTGCCTTTTGTTGATGGCAGATCAAAGCTTCCTGTCTTTCGTACCGCAGATTTCAGGGTCCGGGCAAATGACTTGAACACAGCCTCCACCTTGTGGTGATCATTGTCGCCGCTAGCGATTATGTTCAGGTTGCACTTTGCGCTGTCGCTGAACGACTTGAAGAAATGAAAGAACATTTCCGAGGGTACACCGCCCACTGCCGGACCTGAAAGGGGAACATCCCAGGTGAACCAGGGGCGCCCTCCGAAATCAATTGCAGTCTGGGCCAGAGAGTCGTCCATGGGCAAAAGATAACCGTATCTTTCAATTCCCTTCTTGCTTCCAAGAGCCGACAGTATCCCTTCTCCCAGGGCAATTGCTACATCTTCTATCGTATGATGCTGGTCAACGTTCAGGTCACCCTGCACCCTCATAGTAATATCAAAGCCTCCGTGCCGGGGTATCTGTTCGAGCATGTGATCGAAAAAGCCTATTCCGGTGGTGATATTGCATTTTCCCGAACCGTCAAGATTTATCTGAAGTTCGATCGACGTCTCTTTTGTTACGCGGGTGACAGTCGCAAGCCGGGGCCGGGATTTCAGAAAATTGCAGATATCATTCCAGTCGGTTGTATTGAAAATGGCAAGAGGATCTGGTTTCTCATTGAAGAATATTGCACAACACCCCAGGTTCTGCGCAAGCTGTAGATCTGTGATCCTGTCGCCTATGACGAAGGATGAAGCCAGATCAATTCCCTGGGCCAGATACTTTGTAAGCATCGCCGTTCCCGGTTTCCTCGTGGGGGCTTTTTCCTCAGGCCAGGTCCGGTCAATGAAAACTTCTGCAAAGACGACTCCTTCATCTTTAAGTATCTGAAGCATCTTATTGTGGGAGGGCCAGAACATCTCTTCCGGAAAGGCTTCCGTCCCAAGCCCGTCCTGGTTTGTAACCATAACCAGCTCGTAGTCTGTCTCCTTCGCTATCCTTGACAGAGAGGTGATTGCCCCGGGGAGAAACCTGAAATCTTCCAGACTGTCAGCAAGACCATTGGCAGGCTCCGCCAGTATTGTGCTGTCCCTGTCGATAAACAATGTTTTCTTCATATACTGATTTTTCTCAGGGCACTCAGAAGCCTGTCGTTTTCTTTTTTTGTACCCACGGTTATCCTTATGCATCCCGGAATAATACGATTCCTGTTCCTTACGATTATGTTTCTGCCGATCAGTTCAGAATAAATCTTATCTGCGTTGCCTGTCCTTACAAGAAGAAAATTTGAATCAGAAGGAAACACCTTTTCAATTATAGTGATTTTTTCAAGAGATCGGGCAAGACGTTCCCTTTCTTTTAGAATAAACCTGATCCTGGTTTTTACAAGTTCAAAGCGTGCAAGGCATTTCACGGCGGCAACCTGATTTATGGCGCTTATGTTGTACGGCGGTTTTATCTTGTTGAAATATGACACAAGCGCAGGATTCATGAATGCCATGCCTATCCTGGCTGCCGCAATGCCCATTGCCTTGCTGAATGTCTGCATAACTATCAGGTTAAGACAGGAGTTTATCATGCCTCTGAATGACTTCTGCTCCGAAAAATCGCAGTAAGCCTCATCAATCAGGACTATCCCATTGAAATTCCTTATAATCATTTCGATATCCGAAGTTCTCATTGAGTTTCCTGTCGGATTATTTGGAGAGCAGATAATCACAAGCTTCAGCGACTGATCCTTCAGGGCCTCAATTGTTTTACCGGTGTCGATCTGGAAATCGCTGTTCAGGGGAACCGTAACCAGCCTTACATCATTTATTGCTGCAGCCACTTCGTACATCCCGTAAGTGGGGGAGAATGTAAGTGCGCTGTCGGACCCGGGCTTGCAGAATATCCTGAAGCACAGATCAATTATTTCATCACTGCCGTTCCCGAGAAAGATTGAATTCTCAGGTACTTCTTTTATGCTGCTTATTCTTTCCTTCAGCTTTCTCTGGTATGGGTCGGGATACCTGTTGAGGCTTCCAAAGGGATTCTCATTTGCATCGAGAAAGGTTCCGTCACTCCCCGTGAATTCATTCCTGGCGCATGAATAGGGGATGAGGGACCTTACATTTTCCCTTACAAGGCTGTCGATATCAATCATTTTCAAGAGATTTAAGTCTTATTGCAACTGCATTCCTGTGTCCCTGCAATTGTTCCGCTTCCGCCATCTTTTCAATCACGGGTCCCAGTATGCGGATGCCTTGAGGGTCTATTTCCTGGAATGTTATTTTTTTAACAAACGATTCGGCCGATACTCCGCCATAGCTTCGTGCAAATCCTGCCGTCGGCAATGTGTGATTTGTACCTGATGCATAATCCCCGGCACTCTCGCAGCTGAACTTTCCGAGGAACACCGAACCGGCATTGGTGACCTTCCCTGCCAGTCTGTAAGGATCACAGGTCGATATTATAAGGTGCTCAGGGGCATAAAGATTGCTGAACTCAATGCATTCATCGGTCGACCTCAAAAGAACAGACAGACTGTTTTCAAGGGCTCTGAGAGCGATATCCTTTCTTGGGAGAAGCATAACCTGCCTTTGTGTCTCGGCCAGCACTTTCTCGGTGAGCTTTTCCGAATCGGTCAGGAGTATCACCTGGCTGTCGGTTCCGTGTTCTGCCTGTGAAAGGAGATCGGAGGCAACAAAGGAAGGATCGGCATCCTCATCCGCTATTATGAGTACTTCACTTGGTCCGGCAGGAATGTCAATTGCAGTACCCTCAAGCTGGACCAGGGCTTTTGCCATTGTTACATACTGGTTGCCCGGACCAAATATCTTATCGGCTTTTGGAATTGTTTCGGTTCCGTATGCCATGGCGGCGATTGCCTGTGCACCTCCGGCTTTGAATATCCGGGTCACGCCCGCAGTATTTGCCGCATACAGGATCAGGGGATTTATGTTTCCGTTCCTGTCAGGGGGAGTGCACAGTATGATTTCGGGGCATCCGGCAATGCGGGCCGGGACGGCAAGCATCAGCACAGTTGAAAAGAGCGGCGCTGTTCCTCCCGGAATATATAACCCGACACGGTCGATGGGCACATTCTTTCTCCAGCACTTCACCCCCCTGGTTGTCTCAATCACAGGTTCTTCAGGCAGTTGAGCCGAATGGAACCGGGTGATATTTTCAATGGCGACAGCAATAGCCTCTTTAAGTTCTTCAGATACCTGGTAAACTGAGGCTTCAATCTCTGATTCCTGCACTTTCAGATCCGCGGGTCTTATGCCGTCGAATTTCTCAGCCAGATCAAGAAGAGCCCTGTCTCCATTTTTCCTTACATAAGAAAGTATTTCAGCCACTTTTGCCTGTAGTTCAGACCTGTCTATCTCCGGCCGCCGGCAAAGTTCGGGCCACCGGCTTCTTTCGGGTAATGAGATAAATTTCATCAGTATATAATTTTGATTTTAAAGGTCTGATGGAACCCACATGGTTGAAAATTATATAAATGCGTGTTTGTGTATTTGACACATGTGGGTTTCATCACACAATCATTTTTTCGATCGGTATTACAAGTATTCCCTGTGCTCCGGCATTCCTGAGCTGATCAATCCTTTCCCAGAATTCATCCTCCTTGACTACTGAGTGGATGCTGCACCAGCCCTTTTCCTCAAGGGGAAGGATAGTGGGACTTTTAACGCCCGGAAGGATTTTACATATTTCGTGCAAGGCTTCAAGAGGAGCATTCAGAAGTATGTATTTGTTTTCCTTTGCATTCTTTACTGATCGTATCCTGAAAAGAAGTTTTTCAAGAATACTCCGTTTGTCAGCATCAAGGTTCCTGTTCGAAATTACAACTGCCTGGCTCTTCAGAATTGTGCTGACTTCGCATAATCCATTTGTCATCAGTGTGCTGCCTGAGCTGACTATATCACACACTGCATCTGCAAGGCCTATCCCGGGTGCTATTTCGACGCTTCCGCTGATTTCCTCAATGCTGGCGGTCAGATTATTCTCCGCAAGATAAAGGTTCAGAAGCCTGGGATAACTTGTCGCAATCCTCTTGTTCATAAACCATTGCGGACCTGTAAAAGACTCCTCCTTCGGAATTGCAAGGCTGAGACGGCATTGAGCAAATCCCAGCTGGTCGAGGATTTCAACGTCCCTGTTTTTTTCAAACACTATGTTTTCACCCAGGATGCCAATGTCAGCAACCTGTTGTTCCACATACTGGGGGATGTCGTCGTCGCGCAGAAACAGAATATCAACGGGGAAGTTCGAAGCCCTTGTCCTGAGGACATCGGTACCGTTTGAGAATTTGATTCCGCATTCCTGCAAAAGTCTGTGGGAGTTTTCACTAAGCCTTCCCTTTTTCTGGATGGCAATTTTCAGCCTGTTCATTTCATTTTTTGTTTTTGTCGGGGCATATCGCCGGAAAAATAAAACCCGTCTGATATGCTCAGACGGGTTATGATATTTTGATACTATTACATATCACTTTCAATTCGCCTGAGTGCAGGAGAAAAAATGGTGATGATGTAATTTAATTGATGTCATTCGTTTAAAATCTGAAGGCAAATATACGTTTTTTTTAATAACTATCATCTTTTTGGCAAAAATCTGTTATGCTCATCATACTCTTTCTGCGACAAGATCGCCGACTTCATTTGTTGAAAAGCCCATCCTTCCTGCACCAAGATCCTTAATTTTGCCGGCCGTCACATCCATGATTGCATTTTCAATAGCCTGAGCTGCCTGTGTCTCTCCCAGCTGCTCCAGCATCATACCTCCGCATGCAATTGCTGCAAGGGGATTTATTACATTCAAACCAGTATACTTTGGTGCAGATCCGCCGATAGGTTCGAACATCGACACTCCTTCAGGGTTAATATTACCTCCGGCGGCAATGCCCATCCCGCCCTGGGTAATGGCTCCGAGATCAGTGATTATGTCACCGAACATGTTCGTTGTGACGATTACATCGAACCATTCGGGATTCTTGATCATCCACATGCAGGTTGCATCGACATGGTAATATTCCCTTTTGATATCGGGATATTCAGCCTGTCCCATTTCATGAAATGCCCTTTCCCAGAGGTCAAAAACATACGTCAGGACATTTGTTTTTCCACATAGGGCAAGCGTCTTCCTTTTATTCCTTCTTCTCGTAAATTCAAAAGCATACCTAAGACATCTGTCGACAAGAAAGCGATTGTAAACCATATTTTGCACGGCTACCTCATGAGGAGTACCCTTCATTGTAACCCCGCCGCTTCCTGTATACACATCTCCGGTGTTTTCCCTTACAACTACATAGTCAATATGTTCAGGACCTTTGTCTTTAAGCGGAGTTGAAACACCGGGATACAGTTTTATAGGTCTGAGGTTTACATACTGATCAAGTTCAAACCGCAGCCTGAGAAGAATCCCCTTTTCAAGAATTCCGGGTTTCACATCCGGATGACCGATTGCCCCAAGGAAAATTGAGTCAAATTTCCGGAGTTCCTCA
>CAZKTX010000067.1:0-13591 GCA_964555805.1 uncultured Rikenellaceae bacterium | reverse complement strand
GCATTGCAGGCTGGGACGGCAAATAAAATCGTCACTCTGTTATCTCGTACACAACACTTGTAAGTGGTGTGCCTGATCCTGCATTGAGCCCGACATTCATAAGGTAGTCGCCGGTGTAACTTCTGCCGTTTTCAGTCATACCGCGCATTCCCATAAAGCCTCTTCCTTCATTGGAGACATTGATCTCCCTGATTTTATATGTTCTGGAGGGATCAAGCCCCTGGAGCCTGACGGGGTTAATTGTCTCTCCGTATCTTGTATTGAGTGTATAGCAGAAAAGGACGCTTTTCGTTTTTTCCTGGTTCACATACATCAGGGCCGCCCTGTTTTCCTTGTAAGGTGAGATAAGACGGTAAAGGTCGCCCTTGTAGATTACATCCTTTATCCTGTTATAGTTTGCGATTGCATCCTGGCTGAATTTGAGTTCGTTCTCAGTCATCTCGCTCACTTCGATGTCATAGCCCATCTTCCCCATCATTGCAACGTCGGTCCTGAATTTGAGCGATTGCTTTCCCCATGATGTAACGTGGTTGCAGACGGCGATTGCAGGAAAGAAATATGAATAGCCCCACTGCATGTAAATCCTTTCGAGAGGATCTGTATTGTCGCTTGCCCAGAATTCGGTGAAATATTTCAGGGCGCCGTAGTCAACCCTTCCGCCTCCGCCTGAGCAGAGCATAATTGGGAGGCTGGGATATTTGGCACGCAGACGGTCAAGTACTCCATAAAGGCTGTTTACATAGTCGATATACAGATGCGACTGCTTATCTTTCAGGTAATTCGAATATGCATTTGTCATCATCCTGTTGCAATCCCACTTGATGAAGGCGATCCCGGGATTTGCAGAAAGCATTCCGTCGACAACATTGTAGACAAATTCCTGCACTTTGGGGTTTGTCAGGTCGAGCACAAGCTGGTTCCTGAAATAATGCTCGGGACGGTTTGGGAGTTTCAGTATCCAGTCGGGATGTGTCTCATAGAGTTCGCTTTTAGGATTAACCATTTCCGGTTCTATCCATATTCCGAATTTCACTCCTCTTGCATCGGCCTCCTTAACAAGGTATCCCAGTCCGTTTGGCAGCTTTGCCTTGTTTTCCTGCCAGTCGCCAAGTCCTGCCCTGTCGTTGTTCCTTGGATACTTGTTTGCAAACCAGCCATCATCGAGCAGGAAGACATCGAGTCCCAGTTTTTTTGTATCGTCGAGTACTGAAGTGAGTTTTTTCTCGTCAAAATTGAACCCGGTGGCCTCCCAGTTATTCAGAAGAGTGAAGCGGGTTCCCGTTCCGTCGAGAACACCATGATTGATCGCCCAGCGGTGAAGGTTACGGCTTGCCTGGCCCATTCCCTTGCCGGTAAATGTGTATATCATTGATGGTGTTTTGAAAACCTGGCCAGGCTGGAGTGAGTATTCCGATGCAAAAGGGTTGATTCCTGATATCACCCGGAGAGAGTTCTTTTCATCAATCTCGAAAAGGAACCTGAAATTGCCCGACCAGCCAAGAGTGCCGGCAAGCACCTCCCCTGTGTTTTCTTCAGCCTTCTTATCAAGCGAAAGCAGGAACACAGGAGTCTGGTACATGTGGGCACGTGTACCGAGCTTGCTGTCGAGGATCTTTATTCCTGCTGTCAGTTCACTCTCCGTGGCCTTCATTTCTTCGGCCCAGTCGCCATGAAACTGTGTGAGCCAGTACTTTTCGGCATCGAAATGAAGCATTGAGGATGCATAGTTGTAGATAGTGACAGATTTCTTTTCATTATGCTTTATCTCGGTCCATTGTTCAAACACATCCGGGGCAGCGAAAACCTTGTAGAAAAGAGTCACCTCGAATGGGTACTGAGGGTCCTTCATCACAATCCTTGTAAGAGTCACATCCTTACCGATTGTTTCGGTCGCATGGCTGATGTAGGTCAGCTCGAGCGACGGGTTCCCGTCGTTATGGAGGGCTCTTACGGCAGGTTCAAACAGGTTGTCGGTGCCGAACGTTGCATAGGCAAGGTGAGATTCATTTCTCTGCTGGCTGAAGTTGCCGGTGCTTCCGAGCCTCGGCCCGAAATATGACTGGTACAACCGGCCATCGCGGCTGCTTACCTTGAGTACAAGGCTTGTGTTTACTGTTTCAAGGGTAATTATCCGTTCGGGTTCAGGCTGTGCCCTCTGACCTGCCTGAGGTGGCGGAGCAGGGTCCTGTGCGTTCAATGACATTGCAATCGAAATAAATGTTATAAGATGGACGAGCTTTTTCATGGGTTGTATATTTTATAAGTAAAGATATTTTCCGCCGGCTTATTCGTAATATGGTTCCGAAATTTACCAAATTATTCACATCCGTGGATTTGATTAAGGATAATCAGTGAAATTGATTGTCTTGTTTCCATTCCCGCTTGGTTTCTCCCAATCCCGTCCCGATAGTATCGGGATTTTTCGGGACCCCAAACAGATAAAAGTTGCAACCAGATCAATGAATTATATCCTGGAAATTCGTTCTGTCATTAATCACATTGTTCATATCCTAATGAAATTGTATTGTAGATTCCAGGCTATCTGCCAGACCATTCAGATGATCCTTGTTAATTCTGATCTATTATGTTATTCTTCCGGAAATTTTTTAAAAAAGGTAGGGTGTTTTTATAGTATTTGTAAATTAGATTTCAGGTAACTGCAGGGACTGTTTGATTATATGAAAATGGTCTCAGATCATTTGATTCTGTGAGTTTAAGCGCAGATTTAACAATATGCATTATGAATCCTAATACTAAAATGGACATGTTTACAAGGTATGCAGAAATGAAACATATATTGACATTTTTTCTGCTACTTTTAAGTTTTCCAACATCATTTGGTCAATACTTAAATAAATCGGGTCTAATCGTTTTTGACCTTGAGAAAGCATTTTCCAGGCAGTCGGAAGTTCCGCTCAGTAAGTTTCTGAACAGTATTAATTATGTTACTCTTGAGACTAATCCCCATTCAATTATTGGAAGATTTGCTCATTTTGAAGTAACTGACGAATATATCATTGTCAGAGACAATAGCATACAAAAACAGATTCTCCTTTTTGATCGAAAGACAGGCAAATTTATTAAATCAATTGGTAAATATGGCCGAGGTCCCAATGAATACTCACGTTTTAGTTATATACCCTATGATCCTGATAAAAGGGTTTTATATGCAGTTAATTCATTGCGGCAATTGCTTGTCTATAATTTATCAGATAGTGTTGTTGATATAATAAAAACACCTGACTTAGTTGGATCAGGTGAAATTCTTCAGCTCAGGAAGCAAGAAATGAGCTTTGATATCATGATGGATGATAAAATATTTGTCGGATATTTTATAAATCCTTTAGGTATGGAAAAAAATGTTTTGGCTCTTTTCACAAAAGATGAAGTTCTTAAAATATTTCCAAATTATCAGGCTTTAAAAACGATGGCACATGGAGTAGGAGGCCTGATGAATGATAATCATACTATTTACCGACAAGATAATAAGATCTATTTTCTGGAGGTTTTTTCTGATACATTGTTTCAATTGACAAGAGATTCTCTTATCCCGCGATATTATTTTAAAATGGGAAAATTTAATGTAACATGGCAAATCAATGCTACAATGGATCACAAGCTTGGTATGAATTATTTTTATATGCTGGGTATTGATGAGAGCACTAAATATCTATTTATAAACACACTTTTTAAAGGGACCCAATATCTGGGATACGTTGACAAATTGAACAACACAGTTACTTTCTGTAAATTAAATAGTTCAGGAGTATCAGCATTTAAAGATGATATATCAGGTCTATTGGATGTAAAGCCAGTGGATATAACAGAAAGAAAAGAGATGATTTATATAATTAAACCATTAGATTTGATAAAGTGGTTTAAAGAAAATCCTGATAAAGCAGCTACGGCAAGAAAAAGCTGTCCCTGGATAAAAGATATTGACGAATTCAGCAATCCGGTAATTGCGATTGGAAGTTGTAAGGAATAAGTAAGTCGTGCACTTCAGTACCTGCAAGACCAACGCATTTTTTTTGAATCCTATACCAGAATAATCAATTTATTGTATCTCCTTCCAACTAATAACCTGAAACTCCTTTGTTCCCGGTTTGCTTTTGGCTAATGACAAAAAATGTGTATAAAGATGAGGGGTACCCCGAACGGACAAAAGTTGCAACCAGATCAATGAATAATATCCTGGAAATTCATTCTATCATTAATCACATTGTTTATATCCTCATGGAATTGTATTGTAGATTCTAAGTTTTCTGGCAGACCATTCAGATGATCCTTGTTAATTCTGACAAGCAAAGCTTTGGGAGTATTATGGAACAGAGCATCAAAAGGGAACCTTATTATTCCTGGAGTAACAGGCTCTGAACCGGTGTTATTTGATGCAGGTAGGGGCTTTACAGGTCATGAACATCCTCCCCTGGTTCAATATGATCAATATGAACGGGAGGATTTATGATCCGTTGACAGGACAATTCCTGAGTGCTGATAAAAATGTTCAGTCACCTGATTTTACTCAAAATTATAATAGATATGGGTATTGCTTACAAAATACCTGATTTATTATTTGTCAAATAACCGATATTGTTAATTACCATTTTCGATATAACGATCACTATTCTTATTTTGCTATTCAAACAAATCTTATCGATTTGTGAATACTATTAATCCAGGTCCCATCGTAGTTTAGTTGTTAATCAATTGTTCAAATCTTTTATGTTATTTTTTTGGAAATTTTAATAAAAAAAAAGGGGGGGGGTATTTTAATATTATTTGTAAATTTGATTTCAGGTAACTGCAATGACTGTTTGATTATATGAAAATGATCTCAGATCATTTGATTCTGTGAGTTTAAGCGCAGATTTTACAACATGCATTATGAATCCTAACAATAAAATGGACATTTTTACAAGGTTTATTAATAATCATGTTCATCTTAACAGCCCTTTGCTAAAGCTACTCTCTTTTAAGAAAAGCAGATATAATCCGGCACTCGATACTCTGACCCTTAAAGCTAAAACACGGCAGGAAGTTGCCAATGAATATGGGATCTCTTTAAAAACTTTAAGCTTGCGTCTTAAGAAAGCAAAAATCAAAATTCCCCCCGGACGGCTTTTCCCAAAAACGCTGAGGATCATTTATTCCAAATTTGGTATGCCTTCAGGACTAAAAAATACCTAAAATTCCCTGTTTCTACCGATTTTTCCCTGTTTTTCATTCCTCTTCTTTCACTTTGATTTCCGAAATTTATTGTTTGAAGCTGTCCTGTTTCTTTAAATAGTGAAAGTCTGAAACAAATGAAAAGTCCTGACAATCAAAATCTGCTTAAAGAAATTGAAAATCGTTTGCAGCGTATTGCAAATGTACTCCTTTTAAATGCAAGCTTTATCGATAATCCCGGGTTGCTTAACGGCAAAATGGGCATTGCAATTTTCTTTTATCATTATTCACGATACTCAAAGAATAAGATATATGAAGATTATGCCGGCGAGCTCGTTGATGAAATATATGAGGAAATAAACACTTCGACCCCTGTAAATTTTGAAAACGGGCTCACCGGGATCGGCTGGGGGATTGAATACCTGGTAAAGAACAAATTTGTTCAGGCGGATACTGATGAAGCGCTGGCTGATATAGATAATACAGTATATAAGCATCGTCTAAACAATCCTATTCTTATAAGCTCAGGCGATGACCTATTTGGCTATGGTTTTTATCATGTTGCCAGAATTCTGGGCCATAAAATTGATGATGATGACCTGAATACACTGATTAAGAAATATCATTTGATCTTTCTTACCGATGAATGCGAAAGGGTTCTTGAGCAGAAATCGTACACCAGATTCAAAATTGGAGCATTAAGTATTGATACAGTCAATTCTTTTGTATGGTTTCTTCTTGAGATTCACGAACTTGCAATTTTCCCGGGTAAAGTTGAAAAAATCTTCCATTCTCTTCCGGACTATATAGAAAAAGGAATTCAGGAGCTATCTGACCAGGCTGCCCATGCATTATTGCTTAAGCTTGCTGAAAAGACAATGGACTCCGTTAAGGATAATTCTGTAAGGGATCTTATTAAAAGAGTCCTTGAGAAAGTGGATTGTGAAAAAGTTCTCAGTAGCCCGTCGGATGAAACTTATGTTTCAGACTTCATCAAAAACACCTGGCAGCAGATTATTTATACACCTTATTTAAAGGATGGGCAAGGCTTGGTTTTTCAATTGGACGAGATATTTTCAATTATTGATGATGAGGACAACTGGAATAAACGACTTGAAAATTTAAGCAAAGAAAATCTGGGACTTACCGGACTTGCAGGGCTGGCTTTAGGATTACTCAGCGCTCAGAGCAAAACAGGGCACTTTCAAATGAAAACATAAGTAAGTGAATTATAAATACCGATGGGATTGTTATCGGACCATATCAACAAAGAGAAATCAGATCCTGACTGCACGACTGCAAGCTTAGCCCTCCGAAACGAGGTGAAGGAGGGACCGCACGACTGCAAGACAGATTTATCCGACTTCACATTTCTCATGCCCTTACGCATTGATTCCGAAAAAAGGAAAGAAAATGCTGATACCTCTATAGGCTTTATATTAAGTCATTTCGATACTTCATTTATTGTTGTGGAGGGTGATGAATCAAAGAAATACTTCCCGGATTTCCAAGTCAGTAACTTTAGATATGATTTTATCCAGGATAAAAATTTGTTCTTCCATAAGACAAAATATATTAACAGGCTTATTGAATTAGCGGCAACAAAATTTATAGCAGTCTGGGATGCTGATGCAATAATTCATCCTGTTCAGATATTGGAATCTGCCAGGATCCTTCGAACGGGAGGAACCGTAATGAGCATTCCTTACGATGGCAGAGTATATGTTTGCGACCAATACTTGAGTGAACTCTTTAAAAGGATAACGAAGATTGAAATCCTTTTAGAACTAGCTCCCTCTTTGCCTTTAATGTATGGTTATCATTCAACCGGCGGAGCATTCATGACCAATAGGGAAAACTATCTTGAGACTGGAGGCGAAAATGAAAACTTTCTTGGCTGGGGGCCGGAAGACGTGGAAAGAGTAAAGAGAATGGAAGTACTGAACCTGTCTATTCATTTTTCTAACGGGCCTTTTTTTCATCTCTGGCACCCGCGCGGTAAAACAAGCTGGTATACTGATAAGACAAATGAGATACAAAATCGCAGAGAATTGATAAATACATGTAAATATGCCTGAACAAAACTTTAACGATACTATTTCTCTTTTTATCTTCAAATCAAATGCCCGTGGGATGCAATATGGTATCGGAACTTATTTGCATGAGCTGACTGAGGCTCTGTTAAGTTACCCAAATCTTAAAATAGTACTTGTTTCATATAAATCTTCAGATATCAAAGAGATTTCAAAACTTAAAACAACAGACTGTCATGTAGAAATCAAAATCCCCCAACCATTGATCCCAATTAAACAAAACAACGCTTTTGAAAATAAATATGCATCTGCTGTTAATAAGCTTCTGCTTAAAATGATTCCCCGGAATGGACAGGTTATTTTTCAATTCAATTACATTGATGATCTTCCATTTTTATTGAAAGCTAAGGAATATTTTGATTTTCCAGTAATCAGTGTCGTTCATTTTGCCCAGTTCCAGCAGATCTTCGAAGGGAAGATTATGAAAATTGCCGGCCTGAACCTTGATAAACCGACTGACAATATTGAGTTTACATTATCGCAGGAAAGGGAAATGTACAGGCAATCCGACCATATTGTGTCTGTAACCGGTTATATGAAAGAATTCCTGATTAATGAATATGGAATTAAACCTGACAAAATTAATGTAATTAAAAACGGTCTTAATCAAATAAATAATGATCAGGTTTCAGAAGAGGAAAAAGCCGGAATAAAAAGGAGGTTTGGATTTGGAAAAAATGAGATAATTCTGCTTTTTTCCGGCAGGATCGACCCATGCAAAGGGATTAGTTACCTTATGGAATCATTCGAGCAGGCATGCAGAAAAAATAACAGCCTCAGACTTGTTATGCTTGGACAGGGCAGCATTCAGGACTGCCAGAAAAAGATACAAACCTGTTTTGGGAAGGTAACATATACAGGGTTTTTACCCAGGGAAACAGTAATTCAATTCTACAAAATAGCAGACATCGGTATATCCCCTTCAGTTTATGACCATTGCCCATATTCTGTACTTGAAATGATGGCTAACAGGATACCGCTTATCATGACAAGGATAAACGGCCTGGACGAATTACTATCAGACGAAGAGTGTGTTTTCATAAATCCGGTTTTCAGTAGTGAAGGAGATATTACCTTCAGTATTGAAGAGATGACAGATTCCATTCTTTCCCTGGCTGCAGACAAGGAAAGAAGGACCAGGCTTGCCGCGAAATCATACAAAACTTATGAGAGAAAGTTCACTGCAGCAGGGATGGCAGAAGAAATGCATAAGCTATTTTATTCCTTAATAAAACACAAAAAACCTGTAGAAGAATATGAAACGGGCCAGGGAAGATAATACGGTCGGGATCATTCAGCGCGCTGTAAAACATTATGGATTGCATGTAATAAAAAGCTCTGTAAAGGAAGCGCTTAAATCACATCCCCATTACCCGACATTTAAAAGTATCTGCGATACTCTCAATGAATGGAAAATTGAAAACTATCCGCTCAGGTACGAAGTAAATGAACTGGAGGATCTTAAATCTCCATATATAGTTCATTTTAGCAGAGGTGGCGGCATGTTAGGATTTGTAACGGATACCGGAAAGGATCAGGTTACATATTATACATCTTACAACGAAAAAAGAAAAACGGGAAGGAAGGAGTTCATTGAGAGTTGTTCCGGCGCTGTTATATTGCTTAACCCGGATGAACAATCGGGGGAAAAGGAGTATCCTGCTAAAATCAGGAACGAACTGATAAATAAATCAATATTGCCACTGGCTTTGACTACTGCTTTGATTTTTATCATTTATTTGTTTTACAATCATCTTGTCCCGGGAGAGAGTATTTATAATAAGGTTATACTGCCCCTGGTTTTTACAAAGATTGCCGGCATTGTACTTTCTGTTCTGCTTATCCTTCACGAATTTGAAGTTCATCTATCTATTACGGACAAGCTTTGTAATCTGAACAAGGCAACCAACTGCAATACGGTTCTTCATGATAAAGCATCAAAAGTATTCGGGTGGTTCGGCTGGGCCGACGTCGGATTCATATACTTTACAGGCAGTTTTCTCTTTCTTCTGCAGTCTCCCGAGGAAGAAGGACTTTCTTTGATGGCAATACTTGCCGCCCTTTCAGTACCTTATCCCATATTCTCGATTTATTACCAGGGGATTGTTTTGAAGAAGTGGTGTCCCTTGTGCCTTGGAGTTCAGCTTATACTGATTACTGAATTCGTTTTATTGTTGCCTCAGTTCTCACAGCTGAGCTTTTCTTTTGATTCTGTTACAAGGCTTGTACTCAGTTTACTTGTAATTGCTATAGTCTACACTCTGTTTATATTATTCCGGAGAGAGCAAATGTCGAGTGAAATGCATTATTATAAATATCTCGGGTTTAAAAAGAATCCTGATATTCTCAGGATGCTTCTGACGAACCAGCCTCACTCTGAAATTCCTTTATCGGAGAGCAGCCTGATTTTCGGTAACAGGGATGCTTCGATCAGAATAACAGCATTTTTAAGTCTGCACTGTTCACATTGTGCAAGGGCTTTTGAGAAGATCCGGAACATGCTAAATGAAAATGAAGATATACTTATAAATCTTCTTCTTGTAACATCTGACAACAAAATGCTTACTACTCTTTATAACAATAATAGGCAGGGTAAAGAAGCAGAATCATTAAAATTATTGGAGCAATGGTTTAATGCTGATCCCTATTCCAGGACAAAGATCACAGAAGGCCTTTGTATCCCTGAAGACAGTGATCTTTCCAGGGAAGTAAATGAAGAGAGCACGAGGCTTTTCAAGGAATATAATGTAATGGGGACCCCGACTTTTTTCATTAACGGTTACAAACTTCCGGCCCAATATGAGATTGATGATTTAAGGTATTTCAGGGAGATTTTCAAAAAAGAGGAAGAAGTCAGTATAAAAGCAGATGTTATTGATTAATTAACAATAGGTCAATCTATTAGAATTCATGAACTCATTTATTAAAAATCTGAAAGAGAAGGGCAGGGGTTTTTCCCTGTGCTCTGAGCCCTGCGCCCTGAGCCACCAGCCCCTGCCCGGACCTTTCCTTAACAGAAAGGAGGTATACTGGCAAAGATAATGTTTTAACCGGATTGGCAGCCAGACAATAATATGAAATCCGCAGTTGAAACGAAGGGAGTGATATTTATTAATTTAATTCTTAATTTAATGAAGAAGCTAATTAAAATGCAAATCAATCCTGACAGATTGATAAAAAATGAAGAGTTGATGACTCTTAATGGCGGATATGGAAGTTACAGGTGTTTTCGATATGGATGGATGCCTGGGTGGTGTGAAGATTTCATTACTTTTATTAATACCTCTTCTTGCTCATCTGCCCTAGAAATATGTAATCTTGCTTATGGAGGCGGTTGCGTGACTTGTTCTTAAAATCAGAACTGCTTGATTATGGAGTATCCTCAAAAATATTCAAAATAGATAGTTTTTGGGGATACCCTTCTTACAAGATCCATAATACTTAATGATATTTAAATGCAGTAGATATGAGAGAACCGAGAAACATAAGAGTAATTCTGTTCTATTGAAAAAAGATGAGTTGATGACTCTTAGAAGTTGTTATATTTTTGTAGTTGGATGTTTTCAATTTGGTTAGGATCACGGGTATTTAGACAACAATCAGGGTAACACAAGCGATCCTGAAAAATGCTTCTACAAACATAGTAGTGGCTGAATTCAAGGTTGAAGTAATTGACTTTTAGCATTGCATATCTTCTGAACTATTTAATTATATTATGGTTACATTTCATTTGATCCCCTAGCTTAGGATTTCAGTTTGTTGATTGAATTCTATAATTAAATTTAGATTATTTATGCAAATTTCTTAATTATGAATACAAGACTATTAGCCTTCCTTTTAGTTATTAGTTGCTCCTGTGGGAGAAGAAGTAATATTGAAAAAGAAAATACTAACTCTGTTTTAGTAATCGACCTTCTTTCAGAACCCATATCCAAAGTAACCAAACTCTCTGACTTTGCTAAGGACATTAAGTATATACCTTTACAGACTACGGATGAGTCTTTAATAGGCAATAATGTTGAAAGAATTGTATCTATAGATAACAGGATATATATTCAAAACAGAGATGAAATTCTATGTTTCGATTTGAATGGCAAGTATTATTATAAGCTACAAAACAGAGGAAGAGGGCCGGAAGAATATACTTTTATTAACGATTTTGATGTCAGTTCTGATAATAAATTTCTTACAATACTTTCAAGTTTAATACATAAAATTATGGTCTACGATATATCCGATAAGGGGTTTACTTTTCAGAGATATATTATACTAAAGGATCCTGCTCCTTATAGGATTAGTATGATTCCTGAAACAGACAATGCATTTCTAGCAATTCCACCATGGAGAGGGACCGAGCTGACTTTAAGTTTATTGATCAACACTATGGGTGACACGTTGCATTTTAAACCAAACTGTTATAAGTACGAGATGATCAGAAAAGAAAATTCCTGGGCTATGAATGAAATGCTTGTTTATTCCGTTGGAAAAACAGTTTGCTTTAAGGAAGAATTCAGTGATACTGTTTTTTTTATTGATTCAAAAATAAATTCGTTTATGCCTAAGGTGATTTTCAATTCACATGGTACATTGGGCACCCCTGAAATGAGAGGCAGCCCTGAACCGCCGGGGAACAATATAACTTTTATTGCTAACATTTTCGAAACAGCAAGGTATGTGTTCTATTGGTATGGTACGAAAGAAACACGAAATAGAAATCTATTCGACAAGAAGACAACGATAAAGTATTTATTAGATACCGACAGAGAACTTAAGAGCGGACTAAAGGATGATTTGGTTGGCGGGCCTGACTATAATGTTGAGTTTATTAAAAATTATAGTAGAGGAGAAAAGCTTTTTTCGTTTGCTGAAGCGATAGCACTTAAGAAATATGTTGATAGCGAAGATTTTAAAAATGCTATTGTAAATGATTCAAAAAAAAAGGATGAGCTCAAAAAACTTGCTGACTCTCTTAATGAAACTGATAATCCTGTATTAATAATTGTTACTCCAAAGGAATAATAATCAGGGTCTTTCATCCTGGATAGTATTTAATAAATTGCATAATGAGAAGAGTTATTTATTTTGCATTAACAGTCTTCATTGGCTCCTGTGGAGGGAATCCTGAGATAAAACAAATTGTGCAGGAAAACATTATTAAAACGATACCTATTGTTTCGAAACCTGATTCGATTTTTACAAAAATCTCTGACATAGCTTCTGATGTTGAATATATTCATCTTCAATCTTCAGGCAATTTCCAAATTCAATGGATTGACAAAATTGTCCAACACAATGATAAGTTATACATCAATTCAATAAGTAATATATTATGTTTCGATGATAAAGGACACTTCCTATATGAATTGTATGGAAATAAAAATGAGAAGAATGAGAATGTTGTAGCTATATATGATTTTGATATAAATGCGCGTGATTCCTCCCTACATGTACTTTATGGTAATAAAATATTACGATTTAAAATTACTGGATCAGGATTTGAATATTTAAATACTTTAAAGCTGGGAAGGCTTTCTCCGTCAAAATTAGACTTTGTTCCCAGATGCGATAAAATTTTACTTTCAACAACCAGGGTCGAGGGATTCGAACTGACTCTTCATATGCTGATAAATTTAAGCGGTGACACTCTTTCATATAAACGAAATTATTTTGCAAGATTCAATCCTTCAAAAAACGGAATCTGGGATGAGATTATCCATTACCAGTTTGACAATAGAATATATTTTAGAGAAAGATTCAATGATACCATATTTTCAATTGATCCTGCAACAAACTACTTTACAGCAGAACTAATCCTAAGTTCCAAAATTTCAAGCACAAATTCAGAAAATATAAATGACCCGGAGTACTATAAGATCCTTCCAAATATTACTAATATTTTTGAAACAAAATTATTCCTATACTACTCGTATTCATTTGGCGAATCTGATTATAAAATATTCTATGCCAAGGATGAAAACTGCAAGTTCGAAATAGATCAGGAGAAAGGCATTCTGAAAGATGATATTGGAGGAGGTCCGGGCTTTGATCCTAAGTTTTGTAGCGATAACAAAATGTACTCTTGGATTAGTGCTCGGGATTTTATTAAATACACAGGTAGTAAAGATTTTACAGAGGCTCAGGTGCAGAGCACCAAACAGCATGCGGTGCTTAAGAAACTGGCAGACAGGTTAAAGGAGACAGATAATCCTGTCCTGATTATGGTAAATCTGAAAAAGTAGCAAATATGCCTGCATTCCCATATTTTAAGCAGTTAGATTCGATGGATTGCGGCCCATCCTGTCTTCGCATGATTGCCAGGTATTATGGGA
>CAZKTX010000066.1:11972-13786 GCA_964555805.1 uncultured Rikenellaceae bacterium | reverse complement strand
CTTTGTTGTCCCGAAGGCCTGGGGAGATGAGGATCAGACCAAGGTCAGACTTATAGGGGCCAACAAGGTGCCCGTAGCTTTCAAACAGGTTCACTACAAGGGATTCAGACGCCCCCTTGAACAGATTGAAATATCCTCCAGGATTGTCCCGTACACCGATCCTGAAGAGTTCTGGGAAAGAATTAGTTCAGAGTCGTCCGGATATAAGCTCGTTGTACAGACAAACAATGAAGGTACAATAGATTTCTCGGGGAAATATGGCAATGAACTGATGGATGAGATATATAAGTACTCAGTCGTCGCATCTGTAATTGCCGAGGAAAATGAATTCGACATCATACATGCCCACGACTGGCTTGCATATCCTGCAGGAATAGCAGCAATGGAGGTCTCGGGCAAACCTCTTGTAATACATGTACATGCAACCGATTTTGACCGCAGCGGGGGAAATGTCAACCCCGATGTGTACCGGATTGAAAAACTCGGAATGGATGCTGCCTCCAAGATAATTACAGTGAGCAACCTTACAAGGGATATAGTAATCAATAAGTATAATATTGATCCTGAAAAAGTTGAGACTGTTTATAATGCAGTTGAACCTGTCAAGATCGCACAGGACCCGACCTGGAAAAAAGGATTTGATGACAAGGTGGTTACTTTCCTCGGAAGAATCACACTCCAGAAAGGTCCGGAGTATTTCATCGAGGCTGCTTACAAGGTTCTTAAGGTCATGCCCGACGTAAGATTTGTAATGGCCGGATCGGGAGATATGATGGAGAGGATGATGCGACGGGCCGCCGCCCTTAATATTACCGACCGTTTCCATTTTACAGGGTTCCTGAAAGGGAAGGATGTCTTCACAATGCTCAAAATGAGTGATGTCTATATTATGCCTTCGGTCTCAGAACCCTTCGGCATCTCTCCCCTCGAAGCAATGCAGTCGAACGTACCGGTTATAATCAGTAAACAGTCGGGGGTGTCGGAGATTCTTACCCACGCTGTTAAAACCGATTTCTGGGATATCGACGCGATGGCTGATGCAATCTACGGGATACTTAATTATCCTGCTCTTTCAAAAATGTTCATAAAGAACGGAAAGGAAGAGGTGGTGAGGCTTAAATGGGATAATTCGGCAAGGCATGTAAGGGATATTTATTACAGAGTGATTTGGCAAAACAAGAACTAGATATGAGTTTAACAGGCAAAAAAGCAATATGCTTTTATTTTCAGGTACATCAGCCTTTCAGGCTAAAAAGATACAGGTTCTTTGACCTGGGGCATGATCATTATTATTATGACGATTTCACAAATGAATCGATCATGAGAAAGGTGGCGGATAACTGCTATCTGCCTGCAAACGAGATCATCCTTGACCAGATTCTGAAGAATAAAGGGAAATTCAAGGTGACTTTCTCGCTCACGGGTCTCGTCATAAAACAGTTCCAGCTGTATGCCCCGGAAGTACTGGAATCGTTCAGGAAACTTGCAGAAACGGGAATGGTTGAATTTCTCGCCGAGACCGAATCACACTCCCTTGTATCGATTAAGACCCGAAGCGAATTTGAACACCAGGTCAACTCCCACAGGGAGATGGTCAGGGAATTCCTTGGCTATGAAACCACATCTTTCAGGAATACTGAACTTATATATTCCGATCAGATAGGGTCGTGGGTCGCCGATATGGGATTCAAATCGATGCTCACAGAGGGAGCCAAGCATGTTCTGGGTTGGAAAAGTCCGAACTTCCTGTACTGCAATTCAATCAATCCAAGACTGAAAGTCCTGCTGAGGAATTTCGTCCTGAGCGATGATAT
>CAZKTX010000066.1:0-11872 GCA_964555805.1 uncultured Rikenellaceae bacterium | reverse complement strand
GACATAACAGCATGGCACGGTAATGAACTGCAGGTTGCAGCCCTTGAAAAACTTTACAACCTGACGGATAAAGTAAACCGCTGCCAGGATAACCAGATCAGAAAGGACTGGGAATACCTCCAGGCAAGCGACCATTTCTACTATATGGCAACCAAGTTCTTCTCCGACGGCGCCGTGCACGCTTACTTCAATCCGTACGACACGCCCTACGATGCTTTTATGAACTATATGAACGTTCTCAGCGATTTCGAGATCAGAGTTAACCGTTTTGTCCCTGACAGGGATACCCATAACGAGATTTCAAAACTTAATGATCTTATAAAGGAAAAAGAATCCATTATTGATCAGCAGGCGGCGCAGATAGATGAACTAAGGAAAAAATCAGGAACCAAAAAGAAAGCAGCTCCGGTTACAGCTCTTTTCTCCGGAGAAAGGGCAAAATCGGTCACCGGAAAGAAAGCCGCACCAAAGAAAACTTCTGGTAAAAGAAAATCTTCCAGGTAATTCTGAGTTATAGTCTAATCGAGTATCAAATTAAAATCAGAACCAATATATTGTATAATGAATGTTGAACTAATTTTTGAGACCAGTTGGGAAGTTTGCAACAAGGTTGGAGGTATTCATACTGTAATTTCAACAAAAGCACTTAACATAATAAATGAGCTTGGTGACAATTATATCACTATTGGCCCGGATGTGTGGCGGGAAGAAGTCACAAATCCGGAATTCATACCCGATGATACATTGTTCCCCGAATGGAGGGCAGTAGCTGCCAATGATGGACTGAGAGTTAAGATCGGACGTTGGAACATAGCCGGAAAACCTATAGTCTTCCTGCTTGATTTTACCCCTTACTTCGGACAACAGAATGAAATATTTGCAAAGTTCTGGGAAACATATAAGCTCGACAGCATAACCGGCCAGTGGGATTATGTGGAACCGGCTCTGTTCGGATATGCAGCGGGAAAAGTAATTGAAAGCTTTACTTCATACTATCACGAGCGTCATAACATAATCGCTCAGTTTCACGAATGGATGACCGGAACCGGGATATTGTATCTCGAAAAATACGCTCCATGGATAGCAACTGCATTCACAACCCATGCAACAGTACTGGGACGATCGATAGCCGGAAACAGCAGGCCTCTTTATGGTAAGCTTAAAGATTACAACCCTGTTCAGATATCAAGGGAATTCAATGTTGTGGCAAAACAGTCGCTTGAAAAGATATCAGCCGCCGAGGCGGATGTCTTTACAACTGTGAGCGAGATCACAGCCAAAGAATGTGCTTATTTCCTGGGTAAGAATGTTGACCTTGTTACCCCCAACGGTTTCGAAGATTCATTTGTCCCTAATGCGGAAGAATTCGGCCAGAAACAGCTGGCAGCCAGAGGTAAACTGAGAAGTGTAGCTGAAGCTGTTCTGGGCTATAAGCTTACTGATGACTGCCTGTACATTGTAAACAGCGGAAGATATGAATTCCGTAACAAGGGCGTCGATATTCTGATCGACTCGCTCGGGGAACTGAACAAGGATGAGAGTCTTGCACGGGAATGTGTTGCATTTATCCTGATACCAGCCTATCACAGGGGACCCCGCCAGGACCTGATTGACATACTGTTCAATAATGGTCAGGCTAACGGCTGTGACCGCTACCTTACTCATAGTCTTCATTATCCTGCGAGCGATCCGGTGCTTGGCAGCATCGCTCAAAACAAGCTGACAAACAACCAGAAGGAAAAGGTAAAAATAATTTTCGTGCCTTCCTACCTCAACGGAAATGACGGCATCTTCAACCTCTCTTACTATGACCTGCTTATAGGGTTCGACCTGTCGGTGTTCCCGTCATACTATGAGCCCTGGGGATATACTCCGCTCGAAAGTCTTATGTTCTCGATTCCCACGGTGACAACCTCACTGTCAGGCTTCGGCCTCTGGGTAAAGGATTACTTCAAGGACCACGGCAACGGAATTGCTGTTATCGAGAGAACTGATGACAATGAAAAGATTGTTGTCAGCGAGATCAGGGACTTCATAAAAAAATATGTAGGGCTTTCGGAAGGAGAAGTCAGGGAAGCAAGGTTCAGGGCTCATGAGATCTCCAGGATAGCAATGTGGGACAACCTGGTGAAACACTACTTTGATGCTTATGAAATAGCTCTGGAACAGAGCAGTATGAGAAGAGATGAGCCAAGGGAATTCACCCAGTTCGTTGAGACTGCCGGAAGGGAAACCAGGAAACCTCATCAGATACCTGTATGGAAGGATATTTATGTGCAGAGCGATGTTCCCGACAAGCTTTCATCGCTTAAGGAACTCGCCGACAACCTTTGGTGGTCGTGGAACACGGAAGCCGAATCACTTTTCAGGCAAATGGATCCTTCCCTGTGGGAAAAGGTGAAGCATAACCCGAAACTGCTTCTTGAGAAGATCGACTATAAACGACTGCTGGTACTTGAAGATGACGAGGATTTTGTTGCTGACCTGGAAAGACTGATAAAAAAATTCAGGGATTACATAAACCGTCCGCATGACAATGATAAACCCTCGATCGCATATTTCAGCATGGAGTTTGGAATTCATCCCTGCCTCAAAATCTACTCCGGAGGTCTTGGCATTCTGGCTGGCGATTACCTTAAGGAAGCAAGCGATTCCAATGTAAATATTACAGGCGTCGGGCTTCTTTACAGGTTCGGATATTTCAAGCAAAAACTTGGACTCAAGGGAGAACAGCTTACAATCTATGAGGCAGAGGAATTTTCGAGGCTGCCCATTAATCCTGTAAAGGATGCCGAAGGAAAACAACGGACTGTAACCATAACCTGGCCGGGACGAACAGTGCATATCCGGATATGGGAGGCAAAAATCGGGAAAGTCCCACTTCTGCTTCTTGATACTGATTTTGAGGATAACCTGCCCGAAGACCGCTCCATAACACATTACCTTTATGGAGGGGATCACGAGAACAGGCTGAAGCAGGAACTTATACTCGGCATCGGAGGCATCAGGGCCCTTAACGAAATCGGAATTAAACCCGATCTATTTCACAGCAATGAAGGCCATTCAGCGTTCATAAGCCTTGAAAGGATAAGAAAACTTATTGAGGACCATCATCTTACCTTCGACCAGACACTCGAGGTAATCAGACCTTCGACTCTGTTCACAACACACACTCCTGTTCCGGCAGGGCATGACGCTTTTGAGGAAGACCTGCTGAGAAAATATATTTCCCATTATCATACAAGGCTTAACATCTCATGGGACCAGCTTATGGATCTCGGCCGCTGCCCGGGAGATGCCGACAGGAAATTCAACATGAGCTTTCTGGCCACCCATATGTCGCAGGAACTCAATGGTGTGAGCAAGCTTCACGGTGAGGTTACCCAGGGGCTCTTTAATAAACTGTGGCCCGGTTATCTTAAGGAGGAGCTTTTTATCGGATATGTCACCAACGGAGTCCATTATCCTACATGGATTGCCCCTGAATGGCAGGAGGTTTATAAACAGCTTCTCGGCACCGCCAACTTCGACCAGACCGACAGGAGTCTGTGGGAAAAGCTTTATACCCTGGACGATAAAAAGGTGTATGAGGTAAAAACCGAACTGAAAAAGAATCTCTTTATAAATATCCGCAAGAGATTGCAGACAGACATGCTTGACAAGCATGTCAGCCCCCGTACATTGCTGAATATAAGCACACATCTGAACGATAAAGCTCTTACAATAGGATTTGCCCGCCGGTTTGCCACCTACAAAAGGGCTGCCCTCCTGTTCAGGGATCTCGACAGACTTTCGAGGATCGTCAATGATCCCGACAGGCCTGTTCAATTCATATACGCAGGGAAAGCTCACCCGCACGATGGAGGAGGACAGGATCTGATCAAAAGAATTGTGGAGATTTCACAGATGCCTCAGTTTACCGGCAAGGTTATCTTCCTTGAGAATTACGACATTGAGCTGGCAAAACAACTTGTAAGGGGAGTCGATATCTGGCTCAACACTCCGACGCGGCCGCTCGAAGCATCGGGGACAAGCGGAGAAAAGGCAGTGATGAACGGAACAATTCATTTCAGCGTCCTCGACGGATGGTGGGTTGAAGGATACCGGGCCTATGCCGGATGGGCCCTTCCTAAAAAGAAATCCTTCTCCAATCAGGATCTTCAGGATGACGTGGATGCCGAAACCATCTATAACATGCTTGAATTTGAAATTATACCTGCATACTATTCCTCGGATGAGAAAGGTGTTCCGGTTGAGTGGATAAGCCATATCAAGAATACAATGGTGAAGATTGCACCGGAATTCACGATGCGCAGGATGCTGGATGATTACATCGAAAGGTATTACACGAAGCTCTGGCCCAGAAGTAAATACCTTAGTGCAAATGATTTCGAGAAAGCCAAGGAACTGGCCTCATGGAAGAACGCAATGAGACAGGAGTGGGACAATATCGAGGTGCTGAATTACAGCTTCGAACAGCCTCATGAGAATGTATATCATTCAGGACATGATTACCGGGCAGAAATTGCCCTTGATATAAAGAAGATCCCAAAGGAAAATGTTGGCGTAGAATTCGTTTTCACCCATCTCAACAAGGATGGAGAATATGAATTTGTTGACAGCCAGGAATTCAAACTTGTCAGCAGCAAGAACGGGAAATGCCTTTACAGGGCAAACCTGGTTCCGGAAAAAGCCGGCACCTTCTTTTACGGAATAAGATTATATCCCAGACATAAGGATCTTCCGCATAAACAGGATTTCTACCTTCTCAGGTGGATTGACTAGATATCGGTTGCCCTCTTTATTGGTTCCCGCTTAAGGACAAGACCTGTCCGCGAAGGCAGATACAGATACAGGTAAAAAGGCTGGTCTAGTGTCTGCCTTTGGGTTTTTCTTATGGATGTATAGCTGACTGTCCTTCTTACCCTGTCGAACCCGCCGAATTCAGGATCATCAGTGTCGACAGTTATCCGGAATTTTCCCTTGATGGGTATGCCGTAATCGGCAAAGGAATTGTTCGGGTGAAAGTTGAATACAATAAGGAAATCTCCCCTTGTGAAAGCTATAACCTTGTCGTGATTGTTCTCGTATATCCTGTTCACTGACATGTCGTCGAGTATCCTGTATTCCTTATGAAGCCTGACCATCGCGTTGTCGAATTTCATGAGGAAAGAATACTTCAGGTCTTCATTCAGGGCAAGTTCCCACTGGCGTCGTGCAAACTTGTAGCTCCAGTTGTTGCCTTCCCGGGGAAAATCGATCCATTCGGGATGCCCGAACTCATTACCCATGAAATTCAGGTAGCCTCCCCCTGATGAGCAGAAAGTTATCAGCCTTATCATTTTGTGAAGGGCTATTGCACGATCGACTGTCAGGCTGTGGTGCGACTTCGACATCCCGGTGTACATTTCCGCATCAATCATCCTGAATATAAGTGTTTTATCACCTACGAGCGCCTGATCGTGCGATTCACAGTACGAAACGATCTTTTCTTCGGGCCTGTGCTGGCTGAGCTCATGTATGAGCTGCCCCATATCCCAGGCTTCGTCCGGAGTGTCCTTAACAAGCTTAATCCAGTAGTCGGGAACTCCCATGGAGAGCCTGTAATCGAAACCAAAACCCAGGCTTGAAGCAGGGGCCGCTATCCCCGGCATACCGCTCATTTCCTCAGCTACAGTAAGGGCCCCGGGCTTGAACTGGTGAATAATACGGTTGGCAAGATAAATGTAGATGAGGGCATCCAGATCCTGCCCACCATCAAAGTAATCTTCGTACCGTGTGAAGTTCTTCTCCAGACCGTGGTTGTAATAGATCATGCTTGTGACTCCATCGAACCTGAAGCCGTCGAACTTATATTCCTCGAGCCAGTACCTGCAGTTGGAAAGAAGGAAATGCAGTACATGGTCTTTCCCGTAATCGAAGCAGAGCGAATCCCATGCAACATGGTTTCTTCTTATCCCGTCGTGAAAATAGAGCCCGGGTGATCCGTCAAACAGCCCAAGCCCTTCCGTTACATTCTTTACAGAATGAGAGTGGACCAGGTCCATAATAACCCTGATCCCATATTCATGAGCCTTATCGATAAGTCTCTTAAGATCCTCAGGAGTGCCGAACCGTGATGAGGCGGCAAAAAAACTTGAAACATGATAACCGAATGAACCATAAAAGGGGTGTTCCTGAATAGCCATCAGCTGTATCGTGTTGTATCCCGATTTTGCAATAATCGGAAGCACGTTATCAGCGAATTCACCGTAAGTTCCGACCTTCTCGTGGGGAGTCGACATGCCGATATGAGCTTCGTAGATGACCGGGGCGGTAGGCTCGGGAATGAATTCCCTTACTTTCCACTCATAGGCTTTTTCAGGACACCATACCTGTGCAGAAAAAATCTTTGTAGTCTCGTCCTGTACGAGCCTTGTTGCATACGACGGAATCCGCTCTCCCCTGCCTCCGCTCCAGTGAATTGAAAGCTTATAGAGATCACCGTGGTTCATCGCTTCAGGAGGAAGTCTTATCTCCCAGTCGCCGTACTGGTTGATCCTGTTCATCTTATAGGCTGACCGTTCCTTCCAGGCGTTGAAAACACCTGTCAGAAATATCTTTTCCGCATTGGGCGCGTATTCCCTGAACACCCACCCTTCCTTGTCGCGGTGAAGCCCGTAATAGTAATGCCCCATCGCAAATTCAATAAGTTTCCCGTCACCGGAAAGCTCTGCTTCCTTCGCGAGACACTTTTTTATCCGGCTTTCGATAATATCTCTGAAAGGCTCAAGCCAGGTATCAGATAAATAAAATTCTGCAGGATTCATGACAGTTTATTAAGGGATAGATGCCTCATAAAATTACAAAATCTAAATCACTTAATTGCCCCGTTTCAAAGGCTTTCTTATTTTTGCTGCGGTATAGCGAAATCACAATGACGATTCATTCTGGAAATGACTGCCCTTTGCTGAATAATCCGTATGTCACTGTAGGGATTTTTGACGGAGTTCACCTAGGTCACCGGGCTCTGCTCGATAAGCTTGTGCTTAAAGCCGGAAATGCCGGAAGGGAGTCGGTTGTAATAACCTTTGAGCCCCATCCGAGGCTTGTACTGCCGGGTGAGAAGAGCAGCCTTATGTTTCTGTCAACGCCTGAAGAGAAAAAGGAACTACTGGGGAAGTCACGGATCGATCATCTTATAATTATGCCGTTTACAGGTGAACTTGCCGGTATGGACGCAGGGCAGTTCATCAGTGAAATACTTATCCGGAAAGTCGGAGCCGGATATCTTCTTGTAGGATATGACAACCACTTCGGGAAAGGGAGGGCTGATGATTTTATGAGTATCAGAAATCATGCTCTCAGGCATGGTCTGGAAACAGAGCAGGTTGAAGGCATTAAAGGTCCTGAAGGCTTTATAAGCTCGACCACAATCCGGAATGCTCTGTTGAGCGGGAGACTCGATACAGCCAATGCATCTCTGGGGTATTCCTATCCGATTACAGGTGTAGTAGTGCCGGGGAAAAAGCTCGGCCATCTTCTTGGATTCCCTACAGCTAACATAAGGACCCCGGAGAACAAGCTTGTGCCTGCCGATGGAGTGTACGCAGTTGAAGTTTTTACCGGCAGCGATAAATATAAAGGTATGCTCAGCATAGGTGTCAACCCGACAGTCAATAAGGACCGCAAGATAAGATCGGTTGAAGTCCATATTATCGACTTCGACGGAGACATTTACGGGCAAACTATCAAAGTTGTTTTCAGGTTTCGGATGAGGGACGAGAAAAAATTTGAAAACACCGGGCTGCTTTTTGAGCAGATGAAACTCGACAGGATTGAGGCTCTGAGACTGCTGACATGAACAACACAATTGATATTATTGTTAACTTTGCAGCGAATTATAAAAACTCACTAAATGAACCAGATGGTTACTGTTGAAAATTACCGGGTAAAGGATATTTCCCTGGCTGCTTTCGGAAGAAAGGAAATAGAGATTGCAGAAAAGGAAATGCCGGGTCTGCTGGCTATAAGGAAGAAATATTCATCCATCAAGCCATTGAAAGGAGCAAGAATAACCGGTTCACTTCATATGACAATACAGACGGCCGTCCTGATTGAGACTCTTGCAGAGCTTGGGGCCGATGTAAGATGGGCCAGCTGCAACATTTTCTCCACGCAGGACCATGCTGCTGCTGCAATAGCTGAAAGGGGTATCCCTGTTTTTGCATTTAAGGGAGAAACTCTTGAAGAATACTGGCACTATACTGCAATGGCTCTTTCGTTTCCCGGAGGCAAGGGACCCAACCTGATTGTTGATGACGGCGGCGATGCTTCACTTCTTGTCCACCTGGGATACAAAGCTGAGAATGATCCCGGAATCCTTGATGCAAAAGCCTCAAGCAGGGAAGAAGCAATAATCTTCGACACACTCAAGGCTATTCAGAAGCAGGACCCCGGGAAATGGCACAGGGTTGTAAGTGAGCTCAGGGGAATTTCAGAGGAAACAACGACGGGAGTTCACAGGCTCTATCAGATGATGGAGAAAGGTGAACTGCTGACACCTGCTATCAATGTTAATGATTCAGTCACAAAATCAAAGTTCGACAATCTTTACGGTTGTCGCGAATCGCTTGCCGACGGCCTCAAGAGAGCTCTTGATGTTATGATCGCAGGAAAGGTTGTTGTTGTATGCGGTTACGGCGACGTGGGAAAAGGTTGTGCCAAATCGATGAGGGCTTACGGGGCCAGGGTAATAATTACCGAAATCGACCCGATCTGCGCCCTTCAGGCCTCCATGGAGGGTTTCGAAGTCAAAACAGTTGAGGATTCACTTGGCGAAGCAAATATTTTCGTGACGGCAACCGGCAACAGGGACGTACTGACGCTCGAACATCTCATGAAGATGAAGGATCAGGCTATTGTATGCAATATAGGCCATTTTGACAATGAGATTCAGGTTGACCGCCTTAACGACATGAAAGAGATAAGAAGGATTAACATCAAACCTCAGGTTGACAAATATGTGTTCCCCGACGGCCACTCAATTTTCCTTCTTGCCGAAGGCAGACTTGTGAACCTCGGATGTGCAACCGGACATCCTTCCTTTGTAATGAGCAACTCATTCAGCAACCAGACACTGGCACAACTTGAACTTTGGACAAAGCCCTATGAAATAGGGGTTTACAGGCTTCCCAAGCATCTCGATGAAGAGGTGGCAAGGCTTCACCTCGATCAGCTTGGAGTAAAACTGACAAGGTTGTCGGGGGAACAGGCTGATTATATCGGCGTTAATCCGGAAGGACCTTACAAACCCGACCATTACAGGTATTGATACGACAGGCAATTACAGTGCTGTTTCGCTACTTTCGCCCGTTCCAGACCTCTATGTACCGGCTTTGATCAAAGCTTGTGGTATAGTTCTTTAAAGGATATTTGCCCGGCCCTGAAACAGGAGTGCCGTAGGCTGAAAGGGCAAACCTGGTTCCGCATACCGGACATTCGGCAATTGAAGCCATGTCGGTCTTTATCTGAATGCTGAGACCGCTGACTGAAAAATCGTGGGGACAAGTCCTGTCGTAGGCATAGTAATCATCAGGGCCGCTGTAAATAATTATTCCGTTATAGTCGTAACCCGCCGCCCTGCTTCCCCAGTTGTTCGTTGAGGCGTCAACAGTATCTGAAACTCCGATCACAAGAAGGCTTGAAAACTCCGGATCAAGAAGGTCAATCGTGAAATCGACATATACATCCGGGATCACATCATCATTCTCCCTGCCACATGAAGCCGCAGCAAGAATTGTTAAAAGGAGGTTGAAAAAAAGTGTCTTCCTGAGATATGCCATAATTGAATTCAGCGTTATCAGATTAAGGCGCAAAATTAGCATAAGAGTTGTTAAATGAGCATATTTGAAATGAAATTACAAATAATAAGCCGGAAATGAATTTTTCATCATTCAGAAAACTGTTGCCTCTTTTCCTGATTCTGTTTTGCAGCCTTCCGGTATGCGAAGCTCAGCGGGGCGGCCGTAATCCCGAAAAGGAGCTGTTTGGCAGGAGCCTGAACACAAAAAGAGTAAAATACAGGGAATCTCCAAGCGTTGTGAGGGCTAAAAAAAAGCAGGCTGCCAACCAGGAGAAACTGAAGAAGGATTATGCCGATTATGTGAAGAATGAAAGAAGGCGAGCAGTGGAGATTCAGTCGCCCGAAGTCCGCGAACGCATAACTGCAAACCGAAAGGAGTCTGACCTGAAATACAAGGAGAAGAAGAAGAAAAGAATTGCTGACGGAAAAAAGGCAGGAAGAAAATTCAGGTAGGAGCGACAATTGTTCCGGGTACTGGCTCAGAGCGCAGGGCGCAGGGCTCAGAGCTCAGGGCACCAAATCCTGCCAACTGTCTGCTGCCAACTGCCAACTTATTTCTTATTGCTTGTTTCATCCGTATATGATTTATTTTAAAGGTCGGATGGAACCGCACATGATTGAAGGTGAATTATATTCATTATTGTTTGCGTGTCGTCAATCATGTGGGTTTCATACTATTTTAACCTGATTTTATTTTGTAATTTACTGAAGGTTTACTATATTTGTTACTGAAGAGTTCCGGGAATCCCGGGATTCTTCTTGTTTTTTAACTGCAACAGAAATAGAATGGCAGATAATGTTTACATAACGGAAGATGGTCTTCAGAAACTCAGGGAGGAGATTGATGAGCTCAGGCTTGTTGAGAGACCGAAAATTTCCAGAATGATCGCGGAAGCCAGGGATAAGGGCGATCTTTCAGAGAATGCTGAGTACGCTGCCGCCAAGGAGGCTCAGGGTATGCTTGAAATGAAAATCTCAAGGCTTGAGGATATTCTTTCCCGCTCAAGAGTTATCGATGAATCAAAAATTGATACAACAACGGTAAGAATACTCAACAAAGTGAAGATCAAGAACAAATCCAACAATTTTGTGATGGAGTACCAGATAGTGCCCGAAAGCGAAGCCAATGTGAAACAGGGTAAGATTGCAGTAAATTCTCCCATTGCAATGGGACTGATCGGCAAAAAGGTCGGCGAAACTGTCAATATTAAAGTACCTTCGGGATTGATGACATTCGAAATACTCTTCATATCTTAATAAAACTCTGGTTCTATGGCAACTATATTCACTAAAATCATCAGGGGTGAAATACCATGCTACAAGGTGGCTGAGAATGAAAAATACTTCGCTTTTCTCGATATTAATCCTTTGATGGCCGGTCATACGCTTGTTGTACCGAAAAAGGAGACTGACTACATCTTCGACCTTGCCGATGATGATCTTTCAGGATTTATGCTTTTCTCAAAAAAGGTAGCCCTTGGCATAGAAAAGGCAATCCCCTGTGCAAGAATTGGTGTGGCTGTTGTCGGACTTGAAGTGCCGCATGCTCATATCCACCTGGTGCCGATAAACACAATGTCGGATCTTAATTTCAGAAATCCCAAACTCAAGATGACACCTGAAGAGTTTGAAAAGATTGCCTTGAAAATAAGTGAAAAAGTGATCCTCTGATTTTCCTCACCCTTCTTTTTTTCTTTCTTTTCCTTTCATAACTTTACAGGTACAATTCTGCCCGCTGCATGAATTACATGTTCGATCTGTGGGATGACGTCATTAGTCTTCTTCTTCCCAGGATTTGCCATGGATGTGGCAATCAGCTCCTGCGGAACGAAAAGGTTATATGCACCGGGTGCTATGTGCTTATACCAAAAACAAACTTTCATCTGAGCCCTGAAAATCCTGTTGAAAAACTCTTCTGGGGCAGATGCGTGATCGAGAGGGCTGCCGCATTCTCATATTACACCCGCGACAGCAGGATAAGGAGGATGATACATCATCTGAAGTACAGGGGCGCTTCAGAAATCGGAA
>CAZKTX010000065.1:8313-14631 GCA_964555805.1 uncultured Rikenellaceae bacterium | reverse complement strand
TATCAGCCACAAAACAACTCCAAGCCCGATCAGGACAGGCAGAGCGATTTTTCCCGGCTTTAAGCCGCCTACAAGTGTGTAATGCCGGTCGTGGGACATCCGCTCTTTTTTTTCTTCGGCCAAAGGTCAGATATTTTTGTATATATTCAATAATTTTAACAACCTGTTTCCGGTTCAGGTAAGTTTATTTACAACTCCGCATCATTATCATCCTGCTCTGCACCTTATATTTTTATCGCTCGCCATTATGGTTTTCCTTTGAATCGGATTAATTGTAAAACCATAAAAACAAAAGCGATGAAAAAGCAAAATTTTCTTCTTCCAACAGTAATCCTGGTTATCCTGAGCATACTTGCACCCCGCCAAGGCTATGGACAGCAGGAAAAGGCTGTAATAAAGAGTTATCTCACTTCCCTTCCCAGGATAGGAACTGCTGAAATCCTCCGGAAATACAGGATGACAACCATTCACATAAACAGGGACCTTTATGGAAAGTTCATGAACAGGACGAAGATAACAGGAGATTATACAAGGGGCTTCAGCGATGGTCACATGACATGGAATAATGCGTTTATTTCTTATTCTGACAGCTTTGATGCCGAATTTCCGGCCGGGGTCAGGCAGGAATACATCGAAAATTTCAGCTATGGCCCGTCCGACAACATGCTTTCGGCCGAAGCTTTCAGGGACTTCCCTGCAAATCCCGACAATGTGCTGGCCAGGAACCTCATCTGGGATGTGATGTCATTTGAAACCTATGCCTGGACGTTCTGGGATTCACTTGAACTGAACATTCCCTATGTAGTAAAGCAGATAGGAGGAGAATTCAGCATGGCGGAAATAGGTACCTACAATCATAACGCAATCAGCGTATGCTGGAAGGGGATCACCTCGATTGACGGAGGTCTGTGTGCTGTGATCGATTTCACTGCAACCGACAATCTTCTGGATATTTCTATGGAAATGATGAAATCGAAAGGTACTGAGCAGTACTGGGGAACAATCTGGGTTTCACTTAAAACCAGGAATATTGAGAAGGCTTTGATGTATGGAGGGGTTATGCAGGAGATCGAGATCAGCGGGATACCGCAGAAAATGCTTGTCAAAACTGTCAGGGAACTCTGGCTGGAGCCAATAAAATGAGCGGTCTGAATTAAATCTTTAAGTGATAACTTTTAAATTTGTAGACATGAAAAAGCTTACACTGAATAATTTCATTGACCAGAAAAAACCGCTTTCTCACATCATGTATGCAGTGATCTCGGCAATGTCGGTCGCTTTTACACTGCTTAGGAACAAGCATCTGCTTCCCTTTTCAGAGATCTTCCTGATTTTCCTTGTAGGCTTTTTGCAGCTTGAAGTCTTCATTTTTGCCGCAAGAATGATTTTTGCAGGAAAGGATTACCAGCCTTCAACAACGGGTAAGCATTTCATGCGTACAGTTCTCTTAAGGTTCCTCGTATTTATCACCCTTTGCTTCATCGCAGCGATGGTCCTTATACTTCTCTGCTGGATTGCACTTGGATTTCTCAGGGGCCAGGGCCCGGATGTTGCAGTCGCAGCGTTTTTTGAATATGAGTTCAGCGGCTGGTTCCGGGCAACTCTGATCGGATTGACTTTTGGTGCCGTCATTTTCATTATGGTTCAATGGCAGGATGCCCTGAAGAGGGAGCAGAAGCTGAGGGAGGAGAACCTTGTCTTTCAGAACGAGACGCTCAGGAGCCAGGTGAATCCGCATTTCCTGTTCAACAGTCTTAATACAGTGTCGTCGCTGATCAATACCGATCCCGCCAGGGCTGATCAGTTTGTCGGGAACCTGGCATCTGTATACCGGTACATACTTGAAAACGGGCAGAAGGACAGGGTGCCGATCCAGTCGGAACTCGAACTGACAAACAGGTACTTTGACCTGCACCGGGTCAGGGATGAGGATAAGATCACTTTAAACATCGATTATACGGGAGCTGACAGTTTCCAGATACTGCCTGTCTCCCTTCTGATCCTTATTGAAAACGCCATAAAGCACAACGCCGCTACAAGGGAAAAGCCTCTCAGCATATCAGTATTTTTTGAAGGGCAGAATCTTGTAGTCAGGAACAATCTTCAGAGGAAAGCAAGTCAGCCGAAATCGACCGGGACAGGATTGAAGAACCTTGCCGCAAGGATCAATCTGATTTCCGGCAGGCAGCTGGTTATAAATGAGACAAATGATTATTTCACGGTTAAAATGCCATTGCTGAAATGAATGTTCTGATTGTTGAAGATGAAATGCCGGCTGTCAGCAGGCTTTCAAAGATGCTGAAGAAGCTGGACCCGGCGATAAGGATTTCGGGAGTTGCGGAGACTGTCGAAGAGGCCATAAGCCGGCTTCAGGAGAAGCCGGATCCCGATCTGATCCTTATGGATATCCAGCTTGGCGACGGGCTTTGTTTCGAGATATTCGAGACTATCAGAGTTGATGTGCCCGTGATTTTCACAACTGCCTACGATGAGTATACCCTTAAGGCTTTCAAAGTAAACAGCGTTGATTACCTGCTCAAACCTGTGGAAGAACAGGCGCTTGCCTCTGCCCTTGAAAAATTCAGGAAACTTTATTACGACAGGAAAGATCCCTTCAGAAGAGATTTCCACGAGCTTTTAAACGAATTCAGGAACAGGTATAAATCAAGGTTCCTGATAAAGATCGGGGAGAAGTTCAGGTCGGTTGTGGCTTCCGAGATAAGCCATTTCCATATAAGTGAAAGAAGTGTTTTTCTCACCGATACGGGCGGAAGGGATTACGGAATCGATTATTCCCTCGAACAGCTTGAGGAAATGCTGGATCCCAGGAAATTCTTCAGGATAAACCGTGAATGCATTGTGAATATCGACTCTGTTACACTTATGTACAGTTACTCCTCCAGCAGGTTGCAACTCACAATGAAAGGACTCGAACAGAACGATCTTTTCGTGGTAAGCCGCGAAAGGGTTGCAGAGTTCAAGAAATGGGCTGACAGGTAAAAGAAGTAACTAGTTGCTGTCCTCCCTCTTTTCAACAACCAGGGTGCAGTCGGTAACCAGGGCCGCAATCGCAGCGACAGCCGCAAAAACCGGAGCAAGGAGTATCCCCACTGCACCAATCGTGAGCGGAAACTCGACTATTGTTTCCTCTTTTTCATTCTTGATTATAATCTTTCGGGCATTACCTTCCTTTATTATCTCCTTGATCTTCTCAAGCAGTTCTTCGCCCTTGACTTTAAAAAACTCCTGGTTTGTTTGTTTCTGTTCTGTCATTGTTTTAATGGGATAAAATTAAAGGCCGTTTTCCGTTGGTTGAAACAATCGTCCGATCCATCCGTCCGGAAAGGTTATGCTCTATCAAAGATAGTAAATTCCGGAATGTCACATATAGGAGGGCATTTCCTGTTTCATTGTACGGTTCCCCTATGGTTTACCCCCCAACCCCCCTAAAGGGGGCTAAGAATCAGACAATGAGGAATTTATTATTTCAGAGATTATCAACACGTTGATAGTTTTCGATTTTCGGGACGAATGGTTATCCGGTCTGGTAATATATTTCAAAAACCCAAATAGCTGTAAATCAGCGATCTTTAGCCCCCCTTTAGGGGGGTTGGGGGGTAGAACGTAAAATGGAGAGGAAGTCATCCAATATGTTTAATGGATTTGTATAAAGAGTAGTTTAGGGGGTGGGGGGGGTAGAACGTAAAAGGGAAATGAAGTCATCCAACGTGGATTCGGGAGGACCCCCAGATGGCTGTAATAATGAGACATTGAATGTCCTCCACAGGACCTGTCTGCTGGTTTGTCACAGAAAAAAATATTTCAATCACCTGATTTCTCCCGAATGTCAAAATTGGCCTTCAGGGAGTAAGCTATATGACTACAATTCAATATATTAACATCGTTAATCAGTGTTTGGTAATTCAAAAACCAGTTAAAATGGAAACTAAAACAGGAATTTTCGCTTTGAAAAATCTGCTCTGCTTTATCTCTGTACTGTTCATAACGACAGGCATCTTACATTCTCAGAATCTGGCCTATAACACAGCCGGCAATACCGTAAGTGACAGCCGCGATGGAAGTGAAATAGGAGTTGTTGAAATAGGGGGTACTGTCTGGATGTCAGAAAATCTAAATTTTGATGCACAATCAGGATGCTGGTGCTACGACAACAAACCTTCGAACTGTGAGGTTTACGGGAAGCTCTATGAATGGGAGACTGCCCTGAAGGCTTGTCCTGACGGATGGCGTCTTCCGGCTGAAGCTGAAGTTCTGGCCCTGATGAACAAGCTTGGCGGGGGAGATGTGGCAGGGGGGAAAATGAAAGAGAAAGGAACGGCTCACTGGACCCGTCCGAACAGTTCGGCAACCAATTCGAGCGGTTTCACTGCTCTGCCTGCAGGGAGCTACCTGAACGGTAAATTTGATTTGCTTGGTTACATGGGAACCTGGTGGATGGCCGATGAGAAAAGCAAGACTTCAGCCAAATGTTTCACAGTATGCTGTGAATCTGGCGATCTGTTTATAATAACAAACAAAAAACAGACTGCTCTTTCGGTACGCTGTGTAAAAGACTGATTACGACCTCCAGATATAGGTTCCCGCTGCTCCGGGGGGGAGGGATATTGTTGCAAACCGTCCTTTGTACTGTATTGTAAATGAACTTGTAGAGAAGGTATCGTTTACAACAATAATTACAATATTTCCATCGGGGGTTTTAAATGCCACATTGGGCAGTACAATTGTGTTTTCAGTAATTGCGGCACGAAACGCTCCCGGACGTTGTTCATCCTCGTGAAGGGCCACTGTGGGGTCGCCCGTGTTTGTCGATGCTATCCTGACAGATCCGGGCCTTACGAACTTTGAGGCATGGGCAATTGTATAATAAGCTATGTTCCGTGTCACTTTGTTCCCATTAAGTGTTAATGCTCCCTGGCACATTGAGCATCCTCCGTTATCTGTATGGGGATCGTTCAGAGGGTCGGCAGCCAGGTTCCACAAAATCACGTTTCTGCTCCAGTTTCGTGTGGTCCCGATTATCAGCCTTTTAACCTGGGCGGAGATATCGATTGAAGGGCTTCCCGGTCTTTCAACAACCATCTGTTCTGTGAAATAAATATTCTTGTCGGGCCTTGCCAGGCGGACCAGGCTCAATGCCCCGAAATCGCCGGCATAATGGTGAAAGCCCGAACCGTCGGCGTATTTTGAAACTTCAGGATCGCTCAGCAGGGCAAGAGGATAATCGGGACGGTCGCAGTTATGGTCGAACAGGATAATTTTTATTTTCAGTCCGGCTTTTTCTAATGCCGGACCCAGGTGCTTTCCAATGAATTCGGCCTGTTCGTTCTCAAACCAGTACATGCTCGGTGTGTTCCTCGAATTAAGCGGTTCATTCTGAATCGTAACGGCATCTATTGTGATACCCTTTTCCTTCATTGCCTGAATGTATTTTACGAAATACAGGGCATAAACACCGTAGCATTCTTTTTTCAGCTGTCCGCCCCTGACATTGTTGTTTGTCTTCATCCATTCAGGCGCCGACCAGGGAGAACCGAGGATTTTTATCCCCGGATTAATACTGAGGATTTCCTTCATCACAGGTATTACATCTTTCAGATCCTGTGAGAGAGAGAATTTTTCGAGTGCATAATCGGTTTCCCCTTCGTTCAGGTCGTTGTATGAAAACACGAAACTGTTAAGGTCCGATGCACCTATTGTCAGTCTGAGGTAGCTTATTCCAATGTTGTTCCCGTCAGTTGCAAAGACTTCACGGAGGATACGTGAGCGTTCGGCCGGATCCATTTTCATCAGCAGTTCGGCGCTGCCTCCGGTGAGTGCGAATCCGAAGCCGTCGATAGTCTGCATGGTCTGGCCGTCGTCGATCACTATAGCAGGGCCGCCCCGCCCGCTGTTCCTGTCGGAGAATGTAAACGTTTCAGCTTGTTTTTCAAATAATGCCGAACGGTCGGGGAGAGTTACCCAGGCTTCAATTTGTCCTGTCTGTGCCGGAAGGAGTGCTGTGTTTAAGACCGCAATTGCGGAAATGACTGCAAATAAATGAATTCTGCACATTGTAAGTGAGATGGGTTATGGAGTAAAAGTACGAAAAAAAGTTACAGTAAACCAGAACCTTGTGGGCGGCAAAGGGCTCAGGCTTTGCAAGCCGCAGCTTCAGCGAAGGCTTGGCACAGGCTTTGCAAGCCGTAGCTTCAGCGAAGGCTTGGTGCAGGCTTTGCAAGCCGTAGCTTCAGCGAAGGCTTGGCGCAGGTTGAGATGTCAGTCTGTTTGTTTCCGGGGATTCGCATATTTAGTCTATTG
>CAZKTX010000065.1:5215-8213 GCA_964555805.1 uncultured Rikenellaceae bacterium | reverse complement strand
GCAGGTTGAGATGTCAGTCTGTTTGTTTCCGGGGATTCGCATATTTAGTCTATTGAAAATTGCAGCTGCAATAAAAGAATTTGTATATTTAGATTTCACCTGACAAACTGACTTTAATCTGATATATCATGAAAAAAATCTGGTTTAACATGTTGATTGTTATGGCAATAATGTATGGTTGTAAAGACACTCCGGTTGAAACAGTCGAAGAATGTTCTGTGGAAGTATCGGGAGTTGAGTTTACAAGGTCGCTCAATGATGCTGCCGCCACAGCGACTGTTGAGGATGGCATTCTGGTGCTCCGCAGTAATGCTAAACGTGATAATTTCAACGATCCCGATGGAAAACTATCAAACAGCACCGCACCTGTTTTGCTTACAAAAGTTGACAATACAAGCCCGTTTACGTTTATGGCTAAGGTAACTCCCACATTTATCGATACCTACGACGCCGGGGCGCTCTATATTTATTTAAATCAGAAGCTATGGTTCAAATTTGCCTTTGAAAGGGATGAGAGGATGAGAACCCGTATCGTGACAGTCAGGACAATTGAGACCTCCGATGATAATAACCACGATGTAGTTGACAGCACGAGCGTTTACATGAAGATCTCCTCAGACGTCAAGACTGTGGGTTTTTACTACTCGACCGACAAGGAAAACTGGCAGCTGGTGCGTTTGTTCCGCAACGACTACCCCGAAGAAATATGGGTTGGATTAAGCAGCCAGTCACCTGTTGGCAACGGGACAAGCGTTACTTTCGGGGAGTGTTCCCTGACCCGTAGCAGCATCAAGGATTTCAGAATGGGTAATTAACCAGGCTCATCGGAGTGTTCTGAAGAACCGGGGAGCTTGTTCTATAGGTTTTTACCCTTCACGTTTTTTTTCTTATAGTCCTTCAGGATTTTCCCGAAAATCTTTTCTTTCTTCTTTCTTTCAGTGACAGATGTTTCAAAGAAGGCCTTCTCCCTTTGCATTTTGCGGAAATTTTCGAGCAGGCCCGGTTCAAGTTCGCCTTTCTCAACTGCTTCAAGCACTGCACATCCGGATTCGGTTGTGTGAGTGCAGTCCTTGAATCTGCATTTCAGCGACAGACTGAAGATGACATCGAATGTTGTTTCGAGTCCGTCAGAGGTATCTGCAATTCCGACTTCCCTCATCCCCGGATTGTCGACAAGAATTCCGCCATTATCCATCACTATCAGTTCACGGTGACTTGTAACATGCCGGCCCTTGCTGGTGCTGTGGCTAAGTGAAGCTGTCCGCATCAGGTGTTTTCCGGAGAGATTATTAAGCAAAGTGGATTTTCCCACTCCCGATGAACCAAGCATGCAATAAGTCTTTCCCCTTTTGATAATGAGCCTTAAGGCATCATAACCGTCACGGGTTTCATTGCTTATTGCCAGAACCGGTATGTTCTTTATCCGATGCAGGATCTGAGCTTCAATTTCATCGCGTAACTGCGGGGTTATCAGATCTGTTTTCGTCAGGACAATAACCGGACTTACCTTTGATGAATGACAGATTGTGAGGTATCTTTCAAGACGGTTAATGTTGAAGTCTCTGTCAACAGCCTGAACAAGCAGGGCATAATCGATATTCGCGGCGATCACCTGTATTTCGCCCGGCCGTCCGACAGCCTGCCGGGATATGACGGATGACCGGGGCAAAATCTTATGGATTATCGAAAAATCAGAATCATATGTAGTAATTGCAACCCAGTCGCCCACAGCGGGAAAGTCCTCACGGCCTGATGCCGAGAACCTCAGATTACCTGTAATCTCGGCTTCGGATTCGCCGCTTTCGGTCATTACAGTATATCTTTCCTTGTGTTCAGCAATCACCCGGCCGATCTCAAAGTCTGCGAGACTGTTCTCAATCCTTGAACTTTCAAGTTGTTCGTTATATCCAAAATCCTCAAGTGTCATGGTTATAAATATTAAATGGCGTAACGGAGTAACGGCATAAATGTGTAAAGACTTCACGCCTTCAATCCTGGGTGCTGTCTTTCAATTTGCTAATCAGGAGTTAGTCTTCACTTCTCCGACCCTGACTTATTATTGTCAGGACAGGTCAATCAGTTGTTTCAGTTTTTTGACACTTTTGCTCCTGGGTTTGACTGTTATCATGCTGGGTCCGGAGTAGTATCGTAAGGCCAGCTGTTCTGATCCCCTGATCTTCGATATGACGGAAGCCGGGATATTGTAGCTGAATCTTGTAATCTTCCTGTTGTTTTCAGAATATCCGGTCACAACGGTAACCGTTGTTGAATCGGACCTCAGGATATTTTCTGTGTCTTCGGAGATGTTCCTTACGTTTTCAAGTTCCATTCTGTCAATCACAACCGGGCAGGCTTCATTGTCAATAAGAAAATATGCCTTCTCATCAAGTCGGAAGCTTGAGGCCGACAGTGACAGAACATCATAGGCAGTGTATGAGACCTCGTTTTCCGGATTTATTTCCTTGACGACTGACTGTGTGAAGTAGAAGAGGGGTGACCTCCTGTCGTGGTCTTTGACAGAATACTTCAGTTCAATTCTTTTTGTTGAGGTCACGATGTCGTTCCGGGAATAGATCCGGTTGGATGTGGAACAGTTGTGAAACAGGATGCAAACCAGTGTAATAGAGGTGATCCTGATAGCCTGGATTTTTAAATGCAGCTTTTTCATTTCAGAGGACTTTTTAGGTAATGTGGATATAAATCAGCTGCAAACAATGTGCCGGATGCATAATCCAGTTCAATTTTGATTTTGGCACTACCTGAGCCATATTCTGTTAATTCAACCTTAAAATCATTGTAATTTATCCGGAAAACAAGACATCCTCCGACAGCCAGGCCATTGTCAGGCAAAATTCAAACACGATACATGTCATTTATCCTGACTTCCTTTGTATTTTAAAAGATAGAGTTGTATGAAAATTCCGTTTTCAACCTTGTTGTCAAACACTGTATCTTTTTTAACAAGTTCCGATTCGGATAAGACAAGGTCCAGGTTTTC
>CAZKTX010000065.1:1878-5115 GCA_964555805.1 uncultured Rikenellaceae bacterium | reverse complement strand
TTATAAGGTCCGTATGAGAAACCGAAATTGGAAATTGAAGTCCGCACACTCAGAAATAAAATAACGGATATCAGGATTATTGTCAGCCATTTTGTTTTCATCCGGATAAATAGAATAACAGGAGCTACAGCAAGCATTGTAACTATTGCCATGACATACCTTGTGGATAAGATGGGCTGTGATAACAGGGAGATAATGGTGACGAGTAAAAGTGTTCCCACAAAAACAGACTGTGACAGCCACAAAGCCAGACGCCAATCAGACATCGATTTTGAGAAGCTCATCATAATTGTAATTACAATGAGGCAATAGAACAAAACAGTTAATGTGATTGAAAAACCGGATGTCCAGAATTGTTCGGTAAATGGAATTGTGAAACAGGAAACTATCCCATTAAGGCTAACTTCGGGAGCCCAGAAGGAATGCTGCACTTTTTTAATCTGAACAATGAACATAAAGATCCATGGGAGAAATACAAGGGCTGCAAGAATCAATGAAAACAGATGCGGAAGCCACTTTCTGTTTCTGGTCAGAATCAGGTAGAAAAAGACAAATATGTTTGCAACAAAAGCAGCAGCCATGCTATAATAGTGTACATACATGGCCATAACGGTGAAAACAAAAAGAAGGACCAGATCGCGGCTTTTTCCAGTTCTCATGAACAGGTAAGAATAGAGATATACCCCGGTCACTGTAAATGCAGCCCAGGTATACATCCTTGCCTGATGCGAGTAAGCTGCCAGCATGGGAACCGAGATCAGCATCAGGCAAAAATACAACGCGCCCTTTTTACCAAAAACACGCTGACCTGCAAAATACCCCAACAGGATTGTTGACAATACCCCCAGTACTGAAAACAGTCGTAATGATACAGGGCTTACTCCGGCCAAACCGGTAAATATTCTTAAGCCCAGATAATATAATGGCGGGTGTAGATCGGTTTTGAATCCGGCAATAAAATCAGACCATGAGCCTTCCAGCATTGATTTGGTGTAAATCTCATCGCTCCACATATCACTGAATCCAAGCCTGAATGAATAGAAAGCTCCGGCGGCAATGAAAATCAGGAAGAATAATAATAAATTATTCCTTGTCAGTTTCTTGATAAATTCTTTCATACTATCTTGATCTGCACGTGAATATTGGAATGCTTAATGATTTTAACAGCGGTATACGGTTCGCGGTAGGAGGTTTGCGGCTTCCGATACATCGCCTGTTAAATATAATACATAATACATTGACTGACTGCCAACTGCCTCCTGCCAACTGCCAACTGGTTTCGGTTTGCGGCATGCAGCCTGTCAATTTTGTTGAAGAATGTCACTGGTCAGTATCTCCAGGAACCTTTCCGGCTCTTCAAACATCGGGCTGTGTGCTGAATTTTCAAAAGTGTAAAAACGCTTCACCGGGGAATCCAGTTTAAGAAGATATTCTTCTGAAAGGTCATGATTAACTGTCAGATCATACCTGCCGCTCATAAAATAGACAGGGACATCAAGACGGGTTATAATATTTGTTATATCCGATTTCAGGATTTGTTCCCGAAGCCCCGATCTGTTGACGAAAGAGAATTTCGAGCGCCAGATATTGAACTTTTCCTTTAATGTATAAGCCCGGCATGTCCAGACAGGGAAAAATACGCCTTTCATAATTGATTTTATGTTACGCATTGTGCCTATTCCCAACTCGTGCATCGACTTATCCCTGAGAACCGAATTAAAGAAGGGAAGCAAAAAGGAGTCGTTTTCAAGTATCGGGTATTTCCTGAATTCCGACAACATACCTGAATTCCCTGCTGATGAATATTTATCTGTCATATATTTGTATGCCAGCTTTTCGGACTCTGCCTGCCTTGTAATCTGAGAAATACCTATGTATGCATCGAACAGTTCAGGATTTTTTTCAACAGTCTGAATTGCAAAAGCAGTTCCTCCTGAATGTGCCATTACAAAGATCTTCTCTTTCTTAAACCGGTTGCGCAAATAGTTTGTCACTTCTGTTGCGTCAGAGGCAAGTTGTTCCAGTGTAAGGCTTTCCATCGGCACCTGAGGTGAAAACGAGATTCCGCCTCCTCTTTGTTCCCAGTAACAAACGGTGAAAAAATTCTCCATTCCTGTGGGGTATTTCTCAACGAGAAAGAATTCAGAGAATGATGGGCCGCCGTGGATATACAGCAATACAGGATTACTTGTGTCTTTCGCCCTGATGAACATCCCCTGCCTGACACCGCCGATTTCAAGAAACACTTTTTCAGAAATGCTTCCTTCAACGGGTTTTCCGTTTGTGTCTGTTACAGGTTTTGGTTTTCCCGGACTGACAATCAGCAAAAAGACAAAAAGTGAAATCAGAATCAGGATCAGGATGCCAGAAAAAAAAAGTATCATTTTCGAAATTATTTCTTTCATTATTATCAGTTCTGATACTCAATCCTCTGCTGGTTCAGCCCAGACAGTCATGCACTCTTAGGTAATCAGTCGTTTTCCCCTGTTTATGGAATGCGACTGAGCTCATTGCCTGAAAAGTCGTATTGCCCGTATTTTATTTGAAATCCCTGCAGTTGAATTCTATAGTTTTCAAGCTGAACTCACCATAGCAGAAATCTTCATCCGGACGTTTATATATAAGTTTTGCCTGCGAAGGAAGACGATAGCCGTTTATGTCAGTATAGGCTGATGCCGGAGTGATCCAGGGGCTGTTTATATAGTTTTTTCCGTCTGAAGTTTCAAACCGGTCTTTGCTTAAAAAGTTTACAAGCTCTCCTTTTTCATTGAAATACAATGTTGCCCCAACAGTAATATTACCGTTTGTGAATGTTGCTCCGACGGTCAGGCTGTCAATTTCCTTCCATTCGATGTTCCTGTCAATCAGTGAAGCCGGAGCCATGAAGCACATATCGTTGAATACCGTAACAGTTTCACCCTGATCCATTTCCTTGCCTCTTGCATTAACAACTGTAAACAGGCCGAAAATTTTTATAAGCATGAAAGCTGTCCGGTCCCTGTAAATGTGAATACCTTTCGCCGGGATCCCTTTTTTCTTTGCGACTATGTAAAAAAGCCGGGTTGGCTGGTCCGTGAAATTATACTGGACCGATGTAAGAGGCATAAAATCCTCACTGGAAGCTGATCTTATCCCGCCTGTAAACTCTACTCTGAAATTCAGCACCTTTTCTTTTCCGATTGAGCCGGAGTAGCGGATATATTTTTGGACAATGGCCGGCAGGTGTTGAATGTCTTT
>CAZKTX010000065.1:0-1778 GCA_964555805.1 uncultured Rikenellaceae bacterium | reverse complement strand
AATTGGGGCCAGTCGACCGGGTAGCCAAGGGTGACTCTGATTTTTGAATCATAGGCTAATGGATCAATTGATATCCAGTCAAGCCCAAGGGAGGAATAGCCGGGCATAAAATACCCCGAGTAGATTATTTGTTTGTTGACTGTTAATGAAAATGCGGTTCCCTGGGTACCCCATTTTATCCGGCTCAATTCCTGAGCTTTTGCTTCTGCTATCTGGAAATAATGGTCGGCTGAATCATACAGAATTATATCGTTGTATGAGATAACCGGATTCTCCGACAGCTTTTCACTTCCGGAGATTATCTCAGCGCCCTGTGATTTTCTCTGATAGTCTGTCAGCAGGTAGATTTCCAGTCCGGATTCAGATTGTTTTTCGCAGCTTGCAAGTGTTGAGGTTATAGCTGCCAGTATTACTAAAAGGCTTTTCATGGATGGATTTTATATAAAGACTGCAAAATCAGCATTAAGGTTGCGTTTTCTGATTCAAACTCGTTCTGACTTATTAAAATTACCGGAGACCGGTTATATTTAACACCTTGCAATCGGCAGAAGCTCTTTATTATTGTTTTTGTCAGTTTAGAAAAGCTTGATATGCTTCTCGCTGGCAAGAACCAGTTTATTTAGCCTTGAGATTTTTGTCGCCTCCTGTTTTGCAGTCATAATCCAGTATATCCTGGTCTTTCGATATGAAGGTGCCTGCTTTACAAAAAAGTCCCATGCAACCGGATTTGATTTAAATAGTCTCTCAGAATCATCATCGAGTTTAGCGGCTTCTTTCTCGAAACTGTATATGCCTGAATTTGTGTCCTTACGATTATCATAAGCCCGCAGTCCGGGTTCTGTCATGAGTCCTTTATTTTTGAGGTCAGCGACCTTTTGAATATTGACATTGCTCCAGACACTTTTTGGTTTGCGAGGCGTAAAACGAATACAGTATCGTTCCTCATCTATCGATCGGCGGATTCCGTCTATCCATCCAAAGCAGATTGCCTGGTCAACAGACTGAGACCAAGTTAAGGAAGGCTTGCCAGTCCCTACTTTATAATAACCTACAATGATTTCGGATTCCGTGTTATGGTTCTTTTCGAGCCATTTTCTGAATTCGTTCTGATCCTTAAAATATATAGGTTCCACTTAGTACTATTAATTATTTTGTTTGCATGTCAAGGTTTTCAGCGAATCAAATATAATCCAACTGCAGAAAATGTCAAGTGATTATCAGGCATAATCAGTTTCTGGCGACACTTGTAAGCATTACTCATATCGTAACGCCTCAGCCGGATTCCTGTTGGCAATCCTGTAATAATTTATGGCGGCAACCAGCGCAACAAGAATAATTATTGAAAGGCTGCATAAAACGAAAAGCCACCAGTTGAGCGGCACTTTTACTGCAAAGTTCTGCATCCATTTGTTAACTGTGAACCACACACCGATCAGTCCTGCCAGAACTGAAGGTATTGCAACAAGCTCCAGTCCGAGGATAAAAATCCTGAGGATATCTGACATCGTGGCGCCATTTATCTTACGTATTGCAAGCTCTTTCTGGTGCCTTGTTGCCTCGTTAGTTGTATAACCCAGTAAGCCGATAATTGTTATGAGCAGAATGACAACATTCCCGGCCATTAAAGCATTGCGAAACCCTCTCTGCGAGCTGTAGTTGTTCTGAAGCTCTTCCTCCAGGCTGCTTACCGATGCATCCCTTTGAGGCATAGCCATGTTCATCACCTCAGCGATCTTCTTTTTTATTCCTGCTTCAGATTCCTCGCTGACTTTCACCAG
>CAZKTX010000064.1:10204-14649 GCA_964555805.1 uncultured Rikenellaceae bacterium | reverse complement strand
ATTTCCCGGCCTGGGTGAAAGTTCCTTCTATCAGGGTATCACTTTTAAAAACACCTGTGTATTCGGCAAGCAGGGCGGGGGCTTTAATGGATATCTCATTGGAATTAAACACAATGGGACCTATTTTTATTCCTTTGGCGCCCTGGTCCGGACTATCGAGGGTAACATCCCAGGTGTTAGTGCCCGCAGTTGTGATATTGAATACGACCCTGAGAGCTGCAGCACCCAGCTCAATTTTCCCAAGCCATGATCCGGAAACAGAATTGATGTACGATTGTCCGGAGGAGATCCCATGAAAAACAAGGGCCATCAGCATAGCAGCTCCAAACATCTGAAAGAATTTCTTCATGATATTCAAAATTAAGATGCAAAAGTAAATAAATAAGTAAAAGCAATGAGTAGGAAAGTTGATCCGGCAACTTATTTCCTTCAGTTTGCCGTTGGCCGTCAGCAGGATTCTATCCTGTTGTTCAGAGCCAAAACCCCTGTCGCTGAATCCGAAAAAATTCTGAATATTCATGCCCTGGCAGAAAGGAAAACTAACTCCTTAGGGAAATGAACCTGCCACTTTAAATTGAAATTGTGTAATTTTGCACATTCTTAAAACTCAGTAAATGCTAATAGTTAATACATCGGGCCAGTTATGCCCCGCTCCCCTGATTGCTACAAAGAGAGCCCTCAGAGAAACAGCTCCTGGTGAAAGCTTTCAGGTAATTACGGACAACCTTACTTCATTCAGCAATATCTCAAGGTTCCTGCATGATAACAACGTTGGCTTCTCCTATACCGAATCGAACGGAATCTGGACACTGACAGTGAATAAGAGAGGTTCAACGGGAGAAACTACTGATCCGTCAGAATACTGTGCAACGGCAATACCGCATTTTTCAAAGGGCCCTTATATCGTAGTGTTTTCTTCTGATAAAATGGGAGAGGGAGATGATAGTCTCGGAAAACTTCTGATCGGTAATTTCATCCGGGCAATCAAGGATCTCGATCTGCTTCCTGAAAAAATTGTATTTTATAACTCAGGAGTTCAACTTGTAAGCGATAAATCACCGGTTGCCGTTCATCTGGAGGAACTTGAGAAAATGGGAGTGACCCTGCTTGTTTGTGAAACATGCTCAAAGCATTATTCAATAGTTGGAAGTATTTCAGCCGGCGTGCTCAGCAATATGTTCGAGATCGCCCAGACTATGGCATCGGCAGGCAATATAGTAAAACCATGATTGTTGATCTGCTCGATTTTGTTGAAGCAGGGGGATGCTCTGCAAAGATATCACCTAAACTGCTCGAAGAGTTCCTGAAATATCTTCCGTTGTCGCACGACCCCAATATACTTGTGGGCATCGATACTCACGACGATGCTGGAGTATACAAAGTCAATGACGATCTGGCCCTTGTTTTTACAACCGACTTCTTCCCGCCGGTCTGCAGCGATCCCTACGAATTCGGACAGATAGCTGCAGCCAATTCGATAAGCGATATCTATGCAATGGGTGCAACACCGGTTATAGCACTCAACATTATGATGTTTCCATCCTCCAGACTTCCACTGGAAGCTTATGCCTCAATCCTTAGGGGAGGAGCAGATAAGGCTGCGGAAGCGGGACTGAAGATCATCGGGGGACATACAATCGATGATAATCCTCCAAAATATGGTCTGGCCGTTATTGGATATGTCCATCCAAAAAGGATAATTACAAACTCGGCTGCCGTGCCCGGTGATCTGCTTGTACTTACCAAACCAATAGGGACGGGTGTAATACTGGCAGGTCAGAAGATGAGAATGGCATCGGATGAAGATGTTCTGGAGGCAAAAAGGCTCATGAAAAATCTAAATGCCGCTGCAGGAAAGGTGATGCAGAAATTCGATGTAAAAGCAGCTACAGATGTCACAGGATTCGGCCTTGCAGGCCATGCCCTGAAGATGGCAAGAGCGGGAAACGTTACAATCGAAATAGGTCTGGAAGCACTGCCGCTGATCGGTGGTGCCTACAGGCTTGCTGACGAGGGTTGTATTCCGGGGGCTGCTTTCAGAAACCTCGATTTTGTGGAGGACGAAACGTTTTTTGCATCAGATATCGACTATAACCTGAAGATGCTGTCGATGGATGCACAGACTTCCGGCGGTATACTGATGTGCATCAGGGAAGATAGCACGGGGGAGGTTCTCGCCGCCCTCAGGGAGGAAGGGATGGCAGCTTCCGCAATCATTGGAAGAGTCACGGAAAAGGGACAAAAAAATCTGCGCCTTTTCAATTATTTGCATGTCAGCAATCATTAACCGGGTTTGATGTTTACGGCCCAATGTCAGCGGGATGCGGGATCTAATGGCTGGAGAAGTGCATTCATTTGATTCTCCACCGGAAAAATGTAACAATATCGTAACATCTAAAAGGTAGTTTTTCAACAGGGAGTTACTAATTTCGAATTGTAGAATATTGATTTTTAATGATTTGTAACTCATTGAAAATAAGACATAAACCTGCTTTCTTCATTCCATCTTTAATAAAACCAGCCCATCCTTTATGACATTTCTGATCTTCATAATCGTAATTGTTCTCATTTTTGACTTCATAAACGGATTTCACGATTCCGCTAACTCGATTGCAACTGTCGTATCCACAAAAGTACTTTCTCCTTTTGCTGCAGTTGCGCTTGCCGCCACATTCAACTTCGTGGCCTTTCTTATTTTTCCGCTGAAGGTTGCCAAGACAATAGGATCGGGAGTTATAAATACTGAAATAGTCACACTTGAACTCATTGCCGCAGCTGTGATCGCTGCAATTATCTGGAACCTTATTACCTGGTGGCTGGGACTTCCATCCAGCTCTTCCCATACTCTTGTAGGAGGACTTGTCGGTGCAGCAATAGCCGGCAGCGGATTCGGATCTGTTGTCTATTCGGGAATTCTGAAAATTGCAGCTTTCATTGTAATTGCACCTGTGCTTGGAATGCTGATGTCGTACCTGATTACAATCCTGGTTCTTAATATTGTAAAGGGGCATTCACCCTTTGGGGTCGACAAACACTTCAGGCGGCTTCAGCTCCTTTCAGCCTCGGCGTTCAGTCTCGGACACGGAGGTAATGATGCACAGAAATCAATGGGAATAATCTGGGTGGCGCTTTATGCAATGGGAAAGGTCCCGAGAGATTCCGATCCGGCCTTGTGGATAGTACTTTCGTGTCATGCGGCAATCGCCCTGGGAACTCTCTTCGGAGGTTGGAGGATAGTTAAAACAATGGGACAAAAAATCACCAAGCTTAAACCTTTTGAAGGCTTTTGCGCTGAAACAGCAGGCGCGGCAACTCTCTTTATGGCTACTACCCTGGGGATACCTGTAAGCACAACACACACAATAACAGGCTCGATAATAGGAGTCGGGGCAACAAAAAGAGCCTCAGCTGTAAAATGGGGTGTTACAACGAAAATATTCTGGGCGTGGATACTGACAATCCCCGTATCGGCTATAATAGGAGCTCTGATTTTCTTTTTCATAAAACTGATTGCATGATCAGGGCTAGTATTTGGGAACTCAGGCCGGGAACTCAACTCCTGTCTTTTTGTAACCAAAATGTAACAATCTTTTCCACGTAATCCGGATATTATTTCAGAAAGCCGAGGTACTTTTACTTCATCAGCCTGATTAATGAACTTCAAAATTAAGACACATTGAATCAGCTGGTTATAAAATATCATACAATGACTAAAGATAGTATTCTAAAAGCTTTCACTCCTAAATACCATGCATTGTTCCCGGTATTCGAGAAAAGCGCGGACAACCTTAAATCCGCAGGTGTCAAACTAAAGGTTCTGATGAATACAACGAACCAGACGGAAAAGGAAGCGATAATAACTGAAATTGCTAAAATTGAGGCAAAGGGAGAAAAAGTAGCCGGCGAATTATATTCTATTCTTGATAAACTGCTCATAATCCCGTTCGACAGGGAGGATGTGAACAGGCTTGCCAACCGGATTAATGGCCTGCTCCATCACATGACTGAAATCGGGAAAATGACCCGAATGTTAAAAAACTCCAGAATCATTCCGGTTTACCAGGAACTTGCCGGGATTGTCTCACTTTCTTCAAATGAAGTGGCTTCAGTCCTGATAAGCCTGAAGGACATCAACAATACGAAAAGTCAAATAACTGAAACCTGCAGGTACATCGGCCAGCTTGAGAAACAGGCTGAGGACGTATTCTATGACGGTGTCAACGGTATGTTTGCAGTATGCAAAGATGATATGATCCAATTGTCATTGAGAAAACAGATCATTGAGACTTTCCTGAAATGCATCGATCAAATCCAGGAAATATCGGAATCGGTCAGGACTATTGTTATAAAAGCCTCCTGAATTCAGAAGAGAATATTTAAAAAGTTAAAGATTGCAGGATTCCAGCTCCCTGCACTTTTTTAGCCACAGCCCTCCTGCATTTTTT
>CAZKTX010000064.1:0-10104 GCA_964555805.1 uncultured Rikenellaceae bacterium | reverse complement strand
GGCAGCGAGAAAAGAAATTCAGTTCCGCCTCCGGCCCTGTTACGCACAAGTATGTCGCCCCTGTGCAGCAATATTGCATTTTTGACTATAGCCAGACCCAGGCCTGTACCGCCGCTCTTCCTCGACCTTCCTGAATCTACCCTGTAAAACCTCTCAAAGACCCGGTTTATATGTTCCTGTGGGATGCCAATACCATCGTCGGAGAAGGAAAAATGGTAGTACCTCTTGTCTTCATTGTATATCAGGATCCTTATTGTGGTGTTATCGCCCGCGTAGTTTATCGCATTCTCCATAAGATTCTGAAAAACTGACATTATAAGCGACTTATTGCCTTTAACCGTTACGTCATTGTTGATTTCTATCTCCACATTCATGTTCCTTCCTTCAATCGCCGATATGAAATTGTCGCGAACCTCCCTGATGACTTTCTTTATCCTGACCTTTTCCGGAGTAAATGAGGCTCCGGCTTCTTCAATCCTGTTCAGTACCGAAATATCATTAATAAGTCCTGTCAGCCTGTCGGTCTGCGCAAGTGCCTTCTCGAGAAAATAAATCTTTTTATTTGGTTCGATTTCAGGATCGGCAATAAGGGTTTCAATGTAGCCCTTTATCGATGAAACAGGCGTTTTTAACTCATGCGCAATATTGGAGGTCATTTGCTGCTTGATGAGCTTGCTCTTGCCGAGCCTCGTGATATCGGTCAGGATAACCTCGAAACTTTTATCCAGGAAAATAACACACTGTATGCTGAAAAACCTTCCGTCGCGGGCAATCTGATACTCCAGCTTTGGGAGATCGCCGGGATTTATCTCGGCTCCGGAATGCTGTGCAATGAAATCACTTACAGGCGTAAACTCGGTTATATCAAAGAAATTTGCGGAGAAGATCTTCAGGTCTCCCGAAATGAGGTTCATGTGATGAATGAAATGATTATTGCTGAAGATAATATCCCTTTCGTTCGAAAAGATTGCAACGCCTTCATTCAGCGCATTCAGGTGATTGAAGAATTTGCCCTTTTCAATTAACAGCTCGTTTTTTGCGGCAAGAAGGTTGTTGTAAATTCCAAGTATCTCGGATCCAATTACACCAAGCTCATTTTTCGGGAAGTCGGAAACGAATGGCTCATCATTCTTAAGGCTGAATGTAAAATCCTGCAAACGTGTGACCGACTCACCGAACTTATTCGTTACAAGAAGCAGGATGCCCCCGATCAGTACGAAAAATCCGATTACTACAAACAGGAAACTCATGTTGGCCTTCATGAAGTTGGATATGCTTACATCGTATACAAGCGCTGCCCGGATGAAATAATTGCCGTAGAACCTGGAATAATAATAGAATTTCTGACCTGTGCTTTCTGATTTCCTTATATCAGTACCATACTCTGAATTAATGGATTTTGCAATCTCATTTCTCGAAAGGTGATTTTCCATCTTCGACCAGTCATTAACGAAACTGTCATAAAGCACCACCCCAGATTTATCAATAACTGTCAGTCTTAAATTACTATGCGGAAGCAAACGGTTCAGGGAATCGATTAGACTGTAATTACCCGACCTGTAAATCGAGTTGAGGTTAATATAATTGTCTGTGATCCTTGTTATATTCAGCAATTCATCATTAAGTGTGGCCACTTTGTATTGCTTTTCCCTTTTGTAAAGGTAGGCGATTATAAGCATGGCTATCACAAGGAAGATCGCCGAATAGAAGATCAGAAGGGTGTTCCTGAATGTGTTTCTTTTCCTTGGCATTCTTCAGAAATATCAGAACTCAAAGTAATATCCGTAACCCGTCTTGTTCTTCAGATTCTGTCCATGCTTTCCCAGTTTGGTCCTTAGCCTGGTGATATTTACATCAATCGTTCTCTCGGTTACTATAATATCTTTTCCCCAGATGCTGTTCAGAATCTCATCCCTCGAAAAGACCCTTGTCTGGTTTTCGAGCAGTAGCTTAAGTATCTCGAATTCCTTTTTTGTAAGTTCAATCTTTTCGTTGTCGACAATAAGTCTTTTCCTGGCAGTGTCAAGCTCAATATCCCCGAATTTAATCATCGAAGCCTGTTTTGCCCTGTCACTTCTGGCACGCTTGAGAACGGCCTTTACCCTTGCAGTCAATTCGTTGATTGAGAAAGGTTTTGCAATGTAATCATCAGCTCCCAGACTGAATCCGGTAAGTATGTCATTCTCAGTGTCCTTGGCAGTAAGGAAAATTATCGGGACATTGACAGCCATTTCTTTTCTGACCTTGTCGGCAAGCCTGAATCCCGACATGGGACCCATCATCACATCGAGGAGAATCAAATCGTAGCTGATCAGAGGCAATTTCAAAGCATCCTCTGCCGAATGTACAACCTCCGTCATGTATCCTGCATTTCCAAGATTGTACTGAAGAATCTCACAAAGATCCTCTTCATCGTCGACAATCAGTATTCGTTTGTTTCGGGTGTCCATGGGAAGGAAAAATTGAGTGTTCTCCAGGAATTATGCTATGGTATAAAAGTAATAAAATAGATGATATGCCGATCGACGAAATGCCCGCCAAATCCGGTAGCTTCGGTTCAACGGGCATTGCAACCAATCATGCGTCAGAACGCCAGCCTAAAACAGTGCGTAACTCAGCTTCAGGTGGCAGGTTATCCCGGGATCCAGTTTCGTGAAGAACTGGTCGGTCGGATTAAATGATTTGAATACTGATTCTTTTTTGTCGTTGAGAAGGTTGTCGATTTTGAGTTCAAGCTGCATCTTTTTTTCTCTTCCAAGCTTTTTTGATGCGGTTAAATTCAGATTGTGGAAGGGTAGCGTATAAATATCAGGTCTGTCGGCAATGCCCACATACTGAAGCGTTTTGCCCTGTACATTGTAGAAGATACCGGCTTCAAAACCTGACCAGAACGATCTCTCACCGCCTGAATATGTAATACCACTGTTTATAATCCATGGCGACTGACCTGCCATTTCGCGTACCCTGCTTATCTTTTGCCCTGTACGTGAATTCTCAACCCGTGAGAAATACTCAGTAAGACTCAGTTCTATCCCTGACTCAATAACAGATATATTGGAGGTGAAGCTGAAGTTTTCGAGTGCTGCAGTAAGGCTGCCGAGATTCTGGCGAACCTCAAGCTCAACACCAAGTACCTGACCGTCGCCGACATTCCTGGGTTGGAAGGTTCCTGTCTGGGTGGCGTACTGAACCACCTCAATAGGTTTATTGAAGTATTTATAGAATCCGCTGAGTGACAACATCTGGCCATCCCGGCGGTATAACTCCCACCTCAGATCAATGTTATGTATATCTGAACTTTCAAGGGCGCCATTCCAATACTCTCTGCCTGCATTATCATCAGCATCGCGGAACATGCCGCCCACGAATGTCCGGCCGCTTATCGGGTCGGCAATTTCAGCAAATGACAATTCCTTGAATGAAGGCCTTGCAATTGTACGGGCATAGGATGCTCTCAGGTTCTGGTTTTCGTTGAGTTTATATATCAGGTTAAGTGAGGGAAAGATTCCGAGATCGTCAAGTACCTTGTCGTTATTAAGCACAATTGTACCAAGCTGATTCTGCCCCGTGTATCTCTGAGTGAACTTTTCAACCCTTACTCCGGCAATGACTCTCAGGTTCTTCAGCAGGGTCAGCTCGGCAGAAACATACCCTGCTCCGTTATTTGAGTTAGCTTCGAACTGGTTGGGATTCGACGGAAGGAATCCGGCCTCATAGGTTGTTCCGCTGCTATAATCGCTTCCGTAAAGCGGCCAGATGTTTTCAGGGCGGAATAATTCATTGGGATCGCCTGTCAGAGGAACATTCCTTACGTTCAGCATGAATTTCCTGATCATAAAGTCACGCTCCTTGTAAGTGTAAGCCCCTCCGAAACTTAGTTTTGCAGCTTCTCCATTGAACATGAAGCCTTTTGAAACATGAACAACTCCGGCGAGATTATTCTCTGAAAGCGTCCTCCATATCCTTTCCGGAAAACCCGATTCGGTGTTGATCAGGTAATTATTTGCATTGCCTTCAACATAACGCACAAAACGAGCATCCGGATCTTCAATTTTTGAAATAGTGGGAGAAAGCTTCCAGATCAGATCCCAATTGCCTTTTCTGAATGCATGCTTTCCATCGAGAAGTACGTTTGTAAGGGAACGCTGGCTGTACTCAAGGTTATGCTGGTAACCTGAGAAGATACTGCCCTGATCGGATCCTTCATAATCAAAAACCCCTGCTTTCGATTCTCCGTTCTGAATGTGGATAAGGTTGAGACGGTATTTTGAGTTTGCTGTTTTTACTGCAAATCCGGCAAGTCCGCTGAGCAATACACTGCTGACGCCGAAGTTGCCCTTCTGAAATTCTCTCACTTCCAGATCGTTAATATCAGGATTGCTGGCCAGTCCGTAACGGCCGTATTCTGCATTCTTGTAAAACTCAGTGTTGTTCTTGTACGAAAAGCCCACGTTGTACCCGAGAGTAACCTTTTTTAACGGTATCTGGTTACCGAATGTAGCCCCTGCATTGTAATCGATGAAACTGCGCTGTTTGATTGCTGCCATGTCGGGATTGAAGCTGTGAAGGACATCGCGGTACCTTTCTGCCTGCTCTCCCTGCGGATTGCCTATCACTGAAGCGAAGAAAGGCAGGTTTTCAGTAGCGGGAATCGCACGTGTACCATCATCGAATCCAAGGAAATCAGTCCTACTGCCTTTATATGTCAGATAGTCGTTTTTGAAATGATAATCGGGATTGTAACTTGTGCCGATGAAAACGTTTCCCTTTTTCTCATCAGGGAAATCTTTTAGTGCAATATCAATGATCCCGCCTGTGAAATCGGCCGGCAGTTCGGCGCTGAATGATTTGTGAACTATTATGTTGTCGATAAGGTTTGTAGGGAAAATGTCCATTTGCATCGTGTTTCGGTCGGGATCGAGCCCCGGAATGTCGACACCGTTAAGAATTGTTTTTGTATAGCGGTCGCCAAGACCTCTTACAAAGACATACCTGCCGCCTTCGACCGACACCCCCGGAACCCGTTTGATCGAGGCTGCTGCATCAGAGTCGCCCATTTTCCTGAAGTTGGCCGAAGAAATGCCGTCAACCAGGTTGGGTGACTCCATTTTTATTGCCATCACTGCATTTTCAGTGTTCCTCTTCATTTCGGCGCTTATTGTTACTTCCGAGAGCCCGAAGGTTGCAGATTTTAAAAGCAGATTGTCAAGTAGTGTTATATTTCCTGCTGTTGCTTTTACGCTGTTCAGGGTAACTGTTTCGTAGGAAACGAAAGAAAACCTGAGATTATAAACGCCAGGGTCAATGGAGAGATTGAATTTTCCATCGAGGTCTGTCATTATACCTTTGGTTGTACCTTCAGCTATAATAGTTACGCCAATAAGAGGTTCTCCTGTTGATTCGTCTGAGACTGACCCTCTTATTGTTGCGTTCTGACTATGGATTTCATTGAAGAAGAATAGCAGAACTGCAAATGGGATTATAAATTTTGTAAAACGCATATTTGACTGGTTGTTGTTAATATTAAGATCCGCAGGGTGTTATACCTGCGGATCATGTTGATTATTTTATCCTAAAAGTTTGTAAGTGAACCGGAAACTGCTGTCCACGACCAGCCCAGGAAAACATCCGGGTTCGCACCCTTTGTGTTTGCTCCTGCTGCTACGGCTGTCGTGAAAGCATCGCTTCCACCCTTGAAAAAATCAGTAAGATTTGAACCTGCCGGAATTGTTGCCTGCAGATTTGAGAATGTACAGGCATATACATTCGGAAGCTCATCAAAATCCTGGCCTGCCTTAAGCCCGAAGAAATATATTCCGTCCATATCGACGTTCGAATTGGGATCAAGGTCAACAAGACCCTGAGCATTGACTGCATTGCATGATCCGTTTTTCAGGATGTGTTTTGCCACCATTGTACCTTCCGGACCGTCAAGTTCGAGACATTCGTCGCCGGGATTAATAATTATAAAGTTGTCGAGAGTACCTCCCCACGACTGATCGGTGTCGATTGCATCGTCGCCTGTATTCCAGACAACCACATTCTTTACATTGACGGTTCCTCCAAACCATTCGATGCCGTCATCCTGGTTGGAAACAATTTCAACGTGCTCTATAACGGTTCCTGTGCCTACTCCGCCAAGGGTTAGTCCGTTAATCTCGTTTCCTTCCCCTATGTTGGCACCACCGTGGCGTATCGAAACATACCTCAGTGTACCTGAGTTGTCGGCAGGATCCGTACCTCCGTAAAGACCGTTAAGGTCGGACGCAGGGATGCCTTCGATCTGCATTGCTTCAGCCTCGGCTGAGATCGGAGCCCTTCCAAGTATCAGGAGGCCGCCCCACAAACCATTCATTGTAGAAGGAAGATTGGGACTTGCAATCTCACCCGGTATTATGTTATCGGAAACGGATGTAAATATAATTGGTGATGTTGCCGTGCCTTCAGCCATTATTTTAGCCCCGCGGGCAATCAGCAGAGCGGTGGCGTTCGCCTCAGAGCCTTCACGTCCCTTGACAACAACTCCGGGCTGTATAGTAAGTGTTACTCCCGATACAACTGTTATACGGCCTTCGAGAATGTATATTTTACCTGTTTCCCATGTTGTGTTTGCAGTAACGTTTTGTGTTACCGAAACCACAGGAACACCCTCTATTGTAAGAACCGCTGTGGCGATTGCAGTTTGACTGTCATTATCCGTAAGTGTCAGAACCACCGACCCGGCGCCGGTTGTCTTTCCGGCAGTGAATGACACTATGATTGTCCCTGATTCGGCTCCCGCACTGCCATCGGTTTTAATTTCAACTTCTCCTCCGGTAGCCGTAGCGGAGGCTGACTTGAATCCTGCCATGGCATTATAGCTGAAACTCAGATCAACTGTTTCAGTGATCTGCACCGAAGTGCTCTGTGGTGCTGTTATGGCCGGCGGATCATTTTCTTTCTTGCAGCCTGCAAGCATGATTGTAAATATTGCAATCATTGTTAAATACTTCTTCATGTTTCAAGTGTATTGGTTCTACTTTTTTCTCTTTACTTTCTGCGGCAAAAGTATGGCCGCGATAATTCATGAAGGTTAAGGATTGATTAAGGTTTTGTTACAAATGAAACCATGCCCGATTTAAATGCCAGCGTGCCGCTATTTTTCGTTAAATTCACAGGCAGACAGCAAGCTCCATGAAAATGATTTTCATAACTTGCGTTTTATTTTCGTTTTAATATGACAAGAAGATTATTAATAACAGCCATTTTACCGGTTTTGTTTGTTGGGGTACTTAACTCACAGACACTTATTAACCCTAACTATTCACTCAAAAGCCATGAGACTCTCAGGATAATCAAAATTGAACTGAAACCTGAAGCGGCCATATTTTATATGAGTATCGAGAACAGGATAGAAAACGGTACTTTCTGTGCCGACAAGAATATAAGCCTGATTTATCCCGACGGAAAGAAACGCAAAATGATTTCTGCTTCCGATATCCCGGTTTGTCCCGATGCACATGTGTTCAAATCACCAGGAGAGAAGCTCGATTTCGTTCTTACTTTCCCTCCGGTTGCAAAGGGTGTCGAATGGGTCGACCTGATTGAGGAATGTAATGAGAACTGTTTCTCATTCTACGGAATAGCCCTCGGAGTCGATTTGAATGAAAGGATCGACAACGCATTCAGACTGGCCGAAAACGATGAGACAGCAAAATCCCTGGCCAGTTTCATCGCGCTTGCTGACGAATTGAGCGCTTCCGGACATGGTATCAGCGGATTGCTGTATGTCAACATAATAAAACTGTCAGCATCAACAGGCGATTACAAAAAAGCCGGTGAGTGGTACCGGAAACTAAAATCCTCGGATTTGCCGGGAGCGGATGAACTTCTGAAGCATCTTAATGATCAGGGTATAAGGTATTAAACAGAAAAAAAGGCGCCCTCTTCAGGCGCCTTCTTCTATATCTGTCAATTATGATTTCAGAAGCTCAAGTCAAGTCCGACTCCGATAATAAGTGATTTCTTCTTGTAGGTTTCTGTTGGCATCAGATTAACACCTCCGAGGTAATGGTTGATTTTGACACTGTCATCCGTGTACATTGTATATGATACACCGAGATTGAGCTTAACATTTTCGGTAAAAGCAAATGCACCGCCGCCGCCAAATGTATGTGATGTTAGCCCGTAGGTGAGGTCGCTCTGATACAGACTGTTGACACCCTTATTTGCAAATGAGTAGCCTGCGCTTGCGGCAAGCCTTTCAGTTACATTGATCTCTGCTCCGGCCTGTACAGCCAAACCGTTGTTTGCGATTATATCCTTATTCTTTAAGGAAACAAGATAATCAGTTGAGTTCTCAGGTGTCAGATCGATGAAATGACCATAATCTGCTGATTTATCAAAGTAGTAGTTTGCTCCGACGTTAACGCTGAATAACTGGTTTCTCATCTCAGCCCCGACTGACAGCATAGCAGGCATATCGTTCCTGATCTTGGCGCCATTTGGAAATCTTGTGATCGGCATTGTGGGATCTTCATTGTGGAAACCGGTTGTCAGATCCTTTGTTGTTTTGTTTGTGAGTTCAAGCTTGGTAGCCATTTCATACTTCACGGCAATATTGAAGTTCTCGCTGGGTGCAATATTGACACTGAAGAATGGCGCAAAACCCGAACCCGTTTGTTCGGCTTCAGCTTCCTGATCTTCAAGAAGAGTAGCCTTGTTGCCGTAAACCCTCGAAGCTCCGTAGAATGTGGCCTGGCTTTGAGATATTGTAAGGGCGGCAGCGTTAGGAATGCGAAGGTTGGTCAGTCCATCGACAATAAGGTTCCTGGTTGTCTCATCAATTACATCTGCCTGCACAAGCTGATCTGCAGTAAATCCTCCAAGGTTGTTGTTTATGAGCTGAACCAGCTGGTCTCCGCCTGCCTTTGCCTTGACAGCAATTTCGGAGATTACAGTCGTTGCGTCTTCCCAACCGTCATTTGTATTGATCTGCACATCCCTGAGATAACCTTCATAGGTGTTCTTTGCAGTCACATATCTTGCACCTGCTGCAACCGACAGCCAGTCGTTAACTTTATATGATACTGCTCCCTGAAAGCCAAGGAAGATTGAGGAACCCTTGAAATTGACATCCATCCTGTAACCAGTTACAGCGTACTCAGATTCAGCAAGGGACGGAACCAGATCTGACTGGCTCATCTCAAATGAAGGAATACCGTCATTGTAAGTTGCACCGCCGCCTCCGCCGATAGGCATGAACCCTGCCGAGAATGCTATCCTGTCAAGCTTGTAGGCTGCATAGATAGATGGGAATACAGGAGCAAAAATAGTTCCCTTAAAGGTTTTTGAATTCAGGTAAGGGTATGTGGTTTCAACCTCTCTGGTTTGAAATACTGTCTGATTGCTCAGGGAAAAATGGAATCCGTTATCCATCATCATGATACCTGCCGGATTATAGTAAACCGCATCCCCGTTTATCGATGCGTTCCTTGAAGGCATCCTGACCCAGGTTGCACTCTGATTTGTATTTGTGACCAGTCCGCCGGCAAAAAGAGTTCCGGAGACTAACGCTGCTGATACAAAAGTCAATAATCTTCTCATAGGGTAAGTTTTAAGTTAAAAAATGGGAATTGCCTGCTCCTTTAAGCAAGCCTGGCTTATGTTCCCTTTTATCTGCGTTATTGTATAAATATGTCGGTTCAAAGAACAAATGAAGCGCAAATGTATAAAAATATTTGAATCGTGCAAATAAGTCTAAAATACCATATTGATATCTAATCAATTGTAACGGATTCTAACCTCTGTTCGAAAATTGAGCCTATTTTGAAGGCGTCCGATACTAAAATTAGCCTCAGCCCTCATTGCCATTTCCTGCCTGTAGTATTCTGCCTGAAAACCTGATACTGTAACTCCTTTGCGGCTGGATGTCGCCTGGTCTGCCCATGTATTCGGTGTTTGTTATATTCTTAACAGCAAAGGAAAGAGTGAATTTCTCATTGAGCATATAGCCGATGTTACAGTCAACTGTTGCATAACCCTGGTTGTGTCCGGCCCAGTACCCGCCGAAACCCGGCAGTATGGGAGTTGTAATGAACACTTCATCAATATTGAGGATCTTAG
>CAZKTX010000063.1:0-15192 GCA_964555805.1 uncultured Rikenellaceae bacterium | reverse complement strand
GTGCCCTTTAGCGATGCACTTCTTGAAGAGTTCAGGGGATTATGCAGATCCTATGATCTGGAAGAGTACCTTGACTGTTTTGAAGGTTGAAAGCAATCCCTGTTTTTATCAGAACCTGTTCCGCAACTGAAGGTAAATCCTGTTAAATGACCCGTCGGGTTCAAATGTTCCTTCATAATTAACTGAAAGGGACAAAGTCTTTGAAAACAGCCAGTAGAGATTTATCTCACCTATGTGCTGTATTAAATCAGACTGGCTTTCAGCAAGAGTATTATCAACAAAACTGTAACCCATTCCGGTCTGTATCTTACCTCCCGGGAAATCCTTTAAAAGCGTAAGTCCGGCTATCTTTGAATTTAAATATGACGACTCCAGGTACGATCCGGATATTGTAGCTGAGAGATTTACGACCGGAACTCTTGTATAGGTAAAGTAACCATAAACATTCCTTGAGGGATGCGGGTCGCTCTTGAGAAACCTGTATCCCGATTGCAGTCCGACTATCATATAGTCAGAAAACCGCCACCTGCCACTTAGTCTGAATCCCTGCCTCAACTCTTTTTCAAGTAACCTGTCAACATATGATTTGTATGTCTCGTAATACATTACATTCTTACGTGCATCATACGATCCACTGACAGAGAGATTCCTTGTTATCCTGTAAGAAAGAGAAAAATATGTTCCTGTAAGATCCAGCGTTGTTGATCTTACCTCATTTTCGAGTTTGAACAAGTCCATCTCAACAGTACTGAAAAACCATAGGCTCTTAATAAAGGTGTTTGAATGTTGAAAATAAAGAAATCGCCTGTCTGTCTTAAAATTGTTTGTCTGTTCAATATACGCCAGTGAAGTCTCGGAGTTTCCTCCATTATTTCCGGTACTGAATGCCAGATAACCACCATATTGAAAGAGAGAAGGATCGACACTGTAATTCTTGTAGCCGGGTCTGCTACCTGCCAGGATACCAAATGAGAAATTATTCATCGATTTCTCAAACTGGATTCCATCCAAAGCCCCCATACTAGATATCCTGGGATTTATCCTTCTTCCGAAACTAAAACTTGTTGATTTATTCATGTCGTATCTTAACGACAGATTGTAAATCTTCAAAGCGTTGAAAATATCATCCTTCACTTCCTGAAATTCACCTGATTTATGCCGGAACGAGATATAAGATTCCAGGGAAAGTCTTGATCCTGAGACATTGTCAGCATTTAGTGAAAATGTGTATCTGAATCGCTGGGAAGCCGGCACTTCAGTATTTGAAAAATCCGAATAGGAATTCAAGGAAATGCTGCCCCGTATATTCTGCCTTCTTTCCGGTCTGCCGGTCTCTTGGCTGACAGAATCTGTAATATATTCCTGTTCCGGCACTCCTTCTTTCACAATTATATTTTCACCGGGCTGATTGCTGGTCTTAACACTCCGGGATCTGGCAATAATAATATGATCAACCGGGATATTCTGATCAGTAATTGAACTGCAAAGGCATGAAACAGAGGATAAATTATTCACAATCAAAGCGGGTATCAGTTTATCCCCAGACGAAAGAAACAGGGTGTCTCCCGGCGAGATACCTGAAGTGGATTTGAACTTTACATAAATATTCTGTGAGCTTATAAATGATACCCTGCCAATCAGATTTTCAGCTGACTGTTGTGCATCCAATCCGATTACAGCAAGAAAGAACCATAATATGGCGAAGATTTTCTTCATTGTTATTTCTTATCCTCTGCTACTCCTCTTGGATGACAATTCAGACAGGCTGCACTGTTGTATGAATAGCCGCTTTCTTCCCTGTGCTTGTCATCCATGTCGGTTTTATTATGCTCATGACATGAAGTGCATGTGAACTGAGAATAATTTGAGGGATTCGGATGGCACTCGTTGCATGAAGTCCATGCACCTTTATGCCTCCCGGAATAGATCGGAAATGATTGATTGTCATGTTCAGCAAATTTTGCGGGTTTCCATCCGGGTTCAAGTGAATGGCACAAACTGCATGTAGTTGGGAATGCCAGGGTTGAATGATTGGGATTGGATGTCGCCATATAATCCTGCTGATGACAGGAACTGCATTCGGGATTCGCATCAGAATATGTTCCCGAAGTATGACACGCCGCGCATTCACGACCTGAATGACCCAGAACCAGCGGAAAGACATTGTGATTAAATCCTGCACCGGTCCACTGAAATGCATTAACCTTATGACATCCGGAACACTCTTCGGAGAATCCTGCCATTGTATGATTGGGAGCAGTCGTTGCCATATAGTTCTCCCTGTGACAGTCAATGCAATTGACACCCTGAACATCAAACCTTGCAATACTCTCTGATTTATGACAATCGGAACAATCAGCTGTCCGGTGGGCCCCGAGCAGCGGAAACCGGCTCTGCTGATGTATTTCAGTTATGTTTGCCACAAGCCACGAATTAGTCGTATGGCATCTCGAACAATCCTGTCCGGCGGTCGCCTGATGAATATCTGTATGACATTGATAGCATTCTGTTTTTACATCCTTAAATACAAGTGTCTGATGGCACGATTTGCAATCAATAGTACTGTGCTGACCGGTAAGCGGCATTTTAGTCGTACTGTGATCAAACGAGTAAATCTTCTTATCCAGCGTCCACCCTTCGGGACTATGACAAAGACTGCAACTTAGCTTAAACTCCTTCCCATGAGGATGAACAGTTTGCTGCCTGAAAAGGAAAAACAGTCCGCAAATTATTATAAATGACAAGATTCGCATTTGAATTCTTTTAGTTTATACCTGACATAAGATATTCCTCCCTCCTGCCAGGGCTTATGACACTTTGCACATGGTACATTCGTATGCTTTCCGTCAAGCTTAAAGTCTGTTTTGTTATGATCGAACCCAACAGCCTTCCAGTTTTCAGTTCCATGGCAATCGGTGCAATTTGTTGACCCGTTTTTGTCAAATTGCCCGTAATGGTTGTCTTTATGGCAGTTTGTGCAGCTTGATGATAGTCCGGAGAACTTTTGCTGAACCATGCCGGAGGGTCCAGGCTTCATGTGACATGATCTGCACGCCTGTTTCAGATGCGCACCTGTCAGACTGAATCCGGTTTTTGCATGGTCAAAAGATACTTCTGACCAACTATTTTCATTATGGCAGACTCTGCAATCTGATTCCGGATAATACTTTGGCTGAATATATGTCTTGTGTATATCATTATGACAATCGGAACATTCTGATCCTATATTCCTGAAACTCCACTTTTCCTGCTTCCTGTGACATTCAAAACAGGGCACTGCATTATGGGATCCCCTCAAGGGGAAAGCTGCAGCATTATGTTGCGTTACTGTAAATGAGAAGTTAGTAAATCCTTTTACTGAATGACAATGAGAGCAGTCGGGAGACGTTCCGTTTTTTGCAAACTGACCGTTATGGTAATCTGAGTGGCAATCCGAACAACGATCGTGCTTCAGAGGATCTGAATAGCTTTTTTTGTGACATTGGGTGCAGCTTACATTAAGATGCTTTTCTTCGAGCTTGAAATTTGTTTTGTTATGATCGAAGTTGTTCAAACCTTTTGTCACGGTTTTGAATGAAGTTTCATTATGACACTGACGGCAATTCTGACCGAACTGGTTCTGATGAGGATCCTTATGGCAGCTTGTGCAGTTGCTGAATATCACGCCTCTGAATTCCTGAAAGGGTTTTCCGTTTAAGGTTTCTTTTTTGTGACATTTCAGACAATCGACTGTCTTATGCTTTCCATTAAGCTGAAACCTTGCGGTGTTATGATCAAATTTTGAGGCAGGCTTAAATGATTCAGGTTTGTGGCAATTAAGGCAGGATGAGGAAAGTGTTTGCTGGTGGTAATCCTCATGACAGTTGAGACAATCGCTCTTCAGTCCGAGATAAGTTTTCTTTCTTTCTTTAAGTTTTTGTCCGGATATGTACTTTTGGTTATGACAATCGCTGCACTGCAATGCTGCGTGGGGAACTGACAATGTAAATCCTGTAAGCGAATGATCGAATTTGGTTGTATCAAGACGGATAATCCTGCTGTTTTTACCGTTGTGCTCACTATGACATACTGTACAATCTTTACCACTTACAACAGAAGATGAGTGGTAACCTTTCTTGTTGCTTATCCCTGACTGAATTTCGGTATGGCATGCAAGGCACTTTTCGTTCAGTACCTTATTTCCAAGGACATGGCATTGTGTGCAATTTTTTACTCCTTCGAGATTGGAATGAGGATCAGATAAAGCTCCTGGCGAAAGCTGCGCCCACAACTCTGAAGCTGCAAAAAAGAACAAGAGAATAAATCCGGCAGTTTTATATCTGTTCATATTCATTGCTTACACATCCGCGTGTGTATCAGTGTTTCAAAACAGTTTCACCAAACTTTTTCGTTATAATAATTCCGGCCTTTTCCAGAAAGTGTGTCGGAAGTTCTCCGCCGGCAAAAATAAATACAAGGTCGTTCTTAATTTTAACAGGTTCTTTCTCATTACCGGATGCAAGGTAAATAAAATCATCATCGATGCTTGTAAGATTTGTATTAAGACGCACATCAAGTCTTCCGGCAGCAATTGCCGCCTTCAATAAACTATCATTCAAAGGCTTGATGCGGCTGAAGGCCTCATTCCTGTAAGAAAGGATAACATTGTTCCGATCAGCCAGCCTTAGGGCTGATTCTACCGCCGAGTCACCTCCGCCAACCACAATTATATCCTTACCTGAAATTTCTTCGGGTTCAAGAAGTCTGTAAGCAACTTTCTCCTTTTCCTCGCCGGGAATATTAAGCTTCCGGGGAGTGCCTCTTCTTCCTGTTGCCATAAGTACTGAAGCAGAAGTGTAGACTTCACCTCTCACAGTTGTTATATGAAAGATATTACCTGAGGTGACAACAGATTCCACTTTAGAATTTTCCCTGACTTCAATAGCGTTCTTTTTCAGAACATCCTGCCAGAGATCGAGCAGCTCTGCCTTGGTTGTCTCGAATAGTTTTATCCTGCCATAAAGCGGAAGATCCATAGGTGATGTCATCACAATTTTCTTCCTGGGAAAAGTATAGACCGTTCCCCCAAGGGTATCCTGTTCGAATAAGATAAACTTCAACCCTTGTTTCCTTGCAGCAAGAGCCCCCGAAATTCCTGCAGGCCCTGCTCCTATTATAATCAGATCATAAGATGCATTATGACCTTTTCTTATCGACTTTGCAATGTTCTCCACAGCCTGGCGGCCCTGCTCGACTGCATTCCTTATCAGCCCCATTCCTCCCAATTCTCCTGCAATATATATTCCGGGGATGTTGGTCTCAAAATTCCTGCTCACATGAGGCAGTTCCACCCCGCGTTTTTCAGTTCCGATATGCAGTGAGATGGCTTCAGTAGGACAGGCATGAAAGCAGGCGCCATGACCAATACAACGCGAGGCATTAATAATAGTGGCTTTCCCGTCTCTTAATCCCAGGATATCCTTCTCCGGGCAGGCTGCAATACATGCACCGGTGCCAATACAAGTATTCGGGTCGACTACGGGATGAAGTGAGACAGGTTCATGCAATCCTTCTTCTTTTGCCTTTCTGATCTTATCTTCAACAATTCTTGATTCCCGGCTCTTCTTTCTGAGGTATAATGCAACAATAAAGATGCATAATATTGCAGTCAGCAAATAGATAAGGGTATTCTCTGAGAATAAATCCATAACTAAAAAATCCATCTGTATCCGAAAAGTAATGTTACACCAATATGTATTACCATAATTATCAGCATTACCATGGCAAATGGCAAATGGACGACATGCCAGTATTTAAAAAGGCGCTGCATTAAACCGAGCCTTTCGATCCTCCTGTTTAGAGTTATGTCCGACTTTACAAGGGATATTATCTTTCTATAATCAGGTTTAGACAGGTTACTGTTTTTCAAAGTCATTTTGACCTCCCTGACTGATCTTCTGTCATCAAAGTTGCTTCTGATTAAACGGACAATTGGTGATTTATGATAAATCCTTGTTTTGGTTTTGACAGAATCAACTAAGATCCTGTAGTTATCTTCTCCCAGGTTATGGGATGTTTTTAAAATTTCTGAAAGGTTGCTCTTCATGGCCCTTACTTCACTCAGATTCAGCTCCCTTCCTTCAATCGACCTTGGAATCTGCAGATAAATGAACCTGCCGGCTATTCCGCTCAGAAATACTGCCACCATGCTCCAGAAGCTTACAGAAACTAATCCTCCGAACTTGTATGCAGTATGAAAAAGAACCAGGACCGGCCCCAGAGTACAAAGAAAGATATGGAACTCAAGCCAGTGTTTCAGGAGTCCTGCCCTAGACAGGAAACGGTATCTTTTTCTGGCCATATATGTACTGATGCCCACTACAATAAACAATGAGCCGAAGATCCCCAGTCCATGACCCAATGTACCGCTTGGTTTTAAAATAGTATGATCGGGGTGATAAACTCTTTCCCCTGTTACGGTTTTATAATACTCAAAACCATTAACTGCAAGTATAAGAAGAGTTAATCCAACAATTAAAACCATCAAACTCAGAAATACCCTGTGAACTGTATTTGACATTTCAAATGGTTTAATTGAAAAGACAAAAAATTCTGTCAAATGTATCAAAAAAAAATCCTGTTAACACCAAAGATGATTTTCATAACCTGAGACAAGGAATTCTGAACAGTCATGGGTCATTTAATAACCTGGCTGGCGATAAAAAAAAAATATTTATTCCTGCGTATTTAATAAATACATATATTTGCAACTTAATTTTTAAATCACAATACAATGAACAAAGGAACAGTTAAATTTTTTAATGTATCAAAAGGTTTTGGTTTCATTAAAGATGCCGATTCAGACAATGAGTATTTCGTACATGCAACAGGCCTGATTGACAAGGTTAAGGAAAACGACGAAGTAACATTCGAACTGACTGAAGGTAAAAAGGGTATAAATGCTGTCAACGTAAAACTAGCATAATTCCACACACCACAGGAAACCAAAAGGAGGCTCTCGGCGAGAGCCTCCTTTTTTTATACCTCCACTGGCAGGTTCAAACCAGAATGGATTGGAGCGGGATGATTGAAACGGGATAAGGAATCATGACTAAATTCCTGAAAAACATATCGTTTCAGGTAAAATATTTGTCGTAAAACAATAACTGAGATATCGTTTTACAATAAATATTCGTGAATTTTTACTGAAATCAAATTAGTTACTATTCCTGCAATTTTCACGACTGCCCCTCCTGCCGTGTTCCCTGAGGCCGTCTAATTGCAAAACCGGCATAACCGGCACAACTGGCATAACTGGCATAACTGGCATAACTGGCATAACTTCCTCTCTTGCCTCTTGCCTCTTGCCTCATGCCTCACTCCATATTATTTCTTGTCCGACTTCTTTGCTTTTTTCGCAGCACGCTTTTCCTTAAGCGATTTGGTTGCCTGTTTTTTTACCTTGGTCTGTTCTTTTGCTTTTTCGTGTGACATGACTCAATTTTTTAATTATTAAACAAGATCTTCAAATATAGAAAATCAACAAGCCAAATCAAAAAATGTTCCGTTTTTGTTTACTGCCGCCAATCAATGAAGCGGCTTCATCATCGAGATACCAGATGATGCTTCCATAAACAGGCCTGACAAACTGAGCCGGATATCCGGCCTTGCTTCCTTTGCAAACTATCGTCCGGACTATGTCTGCTTTTTTCCTACCAGACACAAGAAAAAAAACCAGTCCGGCATTGTTTATAATCCTGCCTGTTATTGTGATCCTCTTCTGGCCCGAGTAGGGATTTACAGCAACTGCACAGGTTTCCGCAGCCCTGAAAAGGCTTTCCTTCCCCGGAAATATCGAGGCTGTATGACCATCTTCCCCCAGACCAAGAAGAATTACATCAAAATACGGCCTTTCATTTTTCAGCACAGCCGATCTTTCGATCACTTCAGAATACCTCAGCGCCTCTGAATCCGGATCTTCTTCTCCCCTTATCCTGTGAACATTTTCCGGAGGAATAGCGATCTTTTCAAGCAGTGCATCCCTTGTCATACGATAGTTGCTTTCAGGATCATCCGGCGGAACACACCTTTCATCAACCCAGAAAAGACTTACCCTTCGCCAGTCCAATGAGTCATTGTGCCGTGCTGCCAGAGCCTGAAACAACAGCTTCGGGGTGCTGCCCCCCGACAATGCAATTGAAAAGAGCCTGTCCTCCGTAAATGCATTTATCAGCCCTGCCAGCTCATCGGCCAGGGTTGAAGCAGATTCTTCTGCTGATCGGAAAATTTTTATGTCACAGTTCATATCATTGAGTTGCTGGTTGCTGATTAATCACAACTCGCAATACAGCTCCTCGTCAGCCAGATTCTTACAGGGATACCTCCATGTGAGTCCTTCGCCCTCGATGAGTTCATTCGAGGGTTCCGGCCCCCAGGTTCCGGCCGGATAACCGTATATCTTGATATCCGGATTGTTTTTCCACGCCTTCTGTATAGGTTCAATAAATTTCCAGGCTGTTTCAACTTCATCATCACGCGAGAAAAGTGTCGGGTCGCCCATCATCACGTCATACAGCAGCCGTTCATAAGCCGAGGGAACCCTGACATCAGCCAGATCCTTATAGTGGAAATCCATGTTCACGTTCTTTACATTGAAGCCGGCTCCCGGTTCCTTCATGTCGAACTTAAGGAGTATGCCCTCATCAGGCTGTATCCTTATTATAAGCTGATTTCCCGCAAGTTTACCTACAACCCGCTGGAACAGGTGGTGAGGTGTCTGCTTGAAATGTATCACAACTTCAGTCACTCTTGTAGGGAGCCTCTTGCCGGAGCGGATGTAAAACGGGACTCCTCCCCATCTCCAGTTGTTTATGAAGAATTTCATGGCGACAAAAGTCTCCGTTCGTGAATTCTTAGCCACGTCCTTTTCCTGCCTGTAACCCGTCACGCACTCGCCCCGTATTTTTGAACCGATATACTGTCCCCTGATCACATTCTTTGCAACATCCTCTTCCCTGATCGGCTGCAGCGACTGGAATACCTTCAGCACCTCGTTCCTGATTGCATCGGGTTCAAGCGACGAAGGCGGCTCCATTGCAGTCAGTCCGACCATTTGCAACAAATGGTTCTGAACCATATCCCTCAGCGCTCCCGCCGAGTCATAATATCCTCCCCTGTCCTCCACTCCCATACTCTCCGCGGAAGTTATTTCAATCCTGTGAACATAATTCCTGTTCCAGAGCGGTTCAAATATCCCGTTTGCAAACCTTGTTACCATCAGATTCTGAACAGTTTCCTTGCCAAGATAATGGTCGATCCTGAAAATCTGGTTCTCGTCCATAAGCCTGTGAAGGATACCGTTAAGCCTCTTCGCGCTCTCCAGATCATATCCAAAGGGTTTTTCGATTATGATTCTCCTGAAGCCCTCAGCCTGATCTGTAAGTCCTGCTTCCGAAAGATGAGAACATATAGTCTCATACATGTTAGGCGGAGTTGCCATATAGAAAATCACATTGCCACCAATGCCCGATTCGTTCCTCACTTTCGTGAGCTTAAGTCCCATATCCGCATAATCCGATAACTTAGTATAATCCAGCCTGTGGTATTCTGCATTTTTAACGAACTCCGGAATGTGACTCATCTCCTGCTCACGGTCTTCCCTGTATTTCCTTATAGCTTCAGCCATTTTCTCCCTGAAATCAGTGGAAGTCATTTCTCCCCTGCCCACTCCGAGCAGTACGAACTTCTCAGGCAGAAGATTCTGATTCATAAGAGAAAACAAGGAAGGAACAAGTTTTCTGGCTGTCAGGTCGCCAGTGGCTCCGAAAATAACGAGGATCAGATTGCCGGGTTTTTCCATTTGAGGAAGGTTTTTAATTCGAAGGTGCTAAGTTAAAAAATGTTTACCGCAGATGCCGTATGTTATGTGCCTGATTTCAGGCCGTAGGCTTTACATGATTTAGGGATGGGCGCAGCCCGTCCAATTGGCCGCCACATGGGGCAGAGCACCGTATGGGGCGAAATAAACTAACTAGCCGGCAAATTAATTGTATTTTGATAATCAATGCGTTACCGGCAAAAACTATTTCGCCCCTAACGGGGCTTTGCACCTGTGTGAGTGCCTTGAAACGGGGCGTTGCCCCGCCCTAAATCATTACGTCCCAGACGGGACTGGAAGAGCGTTTGAGTGCCTTAAACGGGGCAATTCCCCGATTTATAAAATGCGGGCAGTAACCAAATAGATAAATAGATTTTTTCAACTGAAAGTTAATAACTTTTATCCATTTTTTCTGATTTTTATTAATTTTTTCTTGATTTTGCATTACAAATTGAAAGTTTTATTATACATTTGTCGTCGAATTAATACAAACAGAAAAGTGTTTATCAACTCAAATAATCCGTTTTTGGTCGTCAGGTTTAGCGGAACCGACTGAGAATGGTTTTTTCATAGGATCAGGGATAACCGTTCTCTTCGCAAGCAGGGAACGGTTTTTTTGTGCAAAAAATGGACTAACAGATAAAAATCTTAAAGATGAGAACAGAACGACCCACCAGGGAAGGACTTTACAATCAGGAATTTGAACATGGAAGCTGCGGAATCGGTTTCGTAGCGCATATCCATGGTAAAAAATCCCATTCTATAATAACGATGGGACTTGATATCCTCAGGAACATGACTCACAGAGGGGCCGAAGGCGCCGATAGTAAAACAGGCGACGGCGCAGGTGTGATGATCCAGATTCCAAGGGATTTCTACCTGATCCAGGGTTACCCGGTTCCCCCTGAAGGACAATTCGGAACAGGACTCGTGTTCCTGCCAAAAAACCCCGACGATGCCGGAACATGCACCGATATACTTTTAAATATTATTAAGGAAGAAGGGGTCAGCTTTATAGGGTTCCGCGAGGTCCCAAGAGACAATTCAACAATCGGGGAAATTGCAAGGTCCACTGAACCAGAGATAAGGCAGATTCTGCTGGGCGCCGATCTCACACAGGATGAACTCGAGAGGAAGCTGTTCATAATCCGCAAACGCGCCGAGATAGTTATCAGGGATTCGGAAATCGGCCAGAAGAAGTTTTTTTATATCCCCAGCCTTTCAACCAAAGTGATTGTATATAAAGGAATGCTTACATCCATCCAGCTGAGTGAGTATTTCTCCGACCTTAATGACGAACGACTGCAGAGTGCAATTGCAATGGTCCACTCGCGATTCAGCACCAATACATTTCCCAGCTGGGATCTTGCCCAGCCTTTCAGGGTGCTGGGACATAACGGTGAAATAAATACAATCAAGGGTAACCGTTTCTGGATGGAGGCAAGAGAATCAATCCTCAAATCAGATGTGATCGGTGACCTTGAAAAGATCTTTCCAATCATCGAACCTGAAAAAAGCGATTCAGCATCCCTCGACAACGTCCTTGAATTCCTTCTTATGTGCGGCAAGTCGCTTCCCTATGCAATGTCGATCCTTATTCCCGAGTCAATAAATGCGAAGAATCCGATCCCTCGCGAACTGCGCGATTTCTACCATTACCACTCCACCTTCATGGAGCCGTGGGACGGTCCTGCTTCACTTATCTTCTCCGACGGACGCTACATAGGCGGGATGCTCGACCGGAACGGATTGCGTCCCTCAAGATATCTTCTCACAACAAACGATCTGATTGTAATGGGCTCCGAAGCCGGTGTTCTTCAGTTCAAACCGGAGGAGATAAAGAAAAAAGGACGTTTGAAACCGGGGAAAATGCTTCTTGTCGATACAACCTCAGGGAAGGTTTACAACGACTCGGAACTGAAAGCCAAACTGGCCGGCGATTATCCATACGGCCAATGGATCGCGCAGAATATGGTCAGGCTCGAGGAAATTGAAACCGGGCATATTATAACACCCGACATGGGTAATCTCTATCAGAAATACATAACAGCATTCAATTATTCTCCTGAGGAGACGGAAAGGCTGATAGGCGAAATGGCTGCAACCGGCAAAGAGCCTATTAGCTCTATGGGTAACGATGTGCCGGTGGCCGTTCTTTCGCGTAAGACCTACCGCCTCTTTAATTATTTCAAGCAGATGTTTGCTCAGGTTACAAATCCTCCCATTGATCCGATCAGGGAGGAGCTTGTAATGACTCTTTCCGGCTATCTTGGTTCGCTTCAGCAAAACCTGCTTGACGAATCGCCCGACCATGTTAAAATGGTCCGTTTCAAGAATCCTGTCATTTCAAACACTTATTTCCAGGTTGTCAAAAACCTCAGATACAAGGGATTCTCGGCATCCACCCTCCCCATGCATTTCGATGCTAAAAAAGGCGGTGAAGGACTGAAGGAGGCAATCAGCTCTCTTTGTGCTGATGCGGAAAGAGCTGTCGACGAAGGCAAAAACTATATTATCCTGTCCGACAGGGGCATTGATGGGGATAAAGCTCCGGTGCCGTCCCTTCTGGCTGTTTCAGCCGTGCATCACTATCTTATTTCAAAACGGAAAAGGATGCAGATAGATATTGTTGTGGAATCGGCCGAACCCAGGGAGGTGATGCATTATGCCCTGTTGTTTGGCTACGGCGCCAGCATTATAAATCCTTACCTCAGCTTCGCAGTTATCGACAGGCTTGTAAAGGATAAGGCGATTCAGCTCGACTACCAGAAAGCTGAAGAGAATTACATCAATTCAATAAATAAGGGAATTCTCAAGATAATGTCAAAGATGGGTATCAGCACCCTCAGAAGCTACAGGTCAGCACAGATATTTGAAGCAGTCGGCATTCATCCTGATGTTATTGATAAATATTTTGCCGGGACAACAAGCAGGATTGGCGGCATTGGGCTGGACGAAATAGCCGAAGAGGTGCTTATCCCTCACAGGAAAGCGTTTTCTGATGACTACATCCCCGAGATACACACCGAGGGAATTTATGCATTCCGGAAATTTGGTGAAAAACATGCCTGGAATCCAGAGACTATTTCTCTTCTTCAATGGAGCACCAGGACAAAAGACAGGGAAAAATTCAGGGAATACACGAGAAAGGCTGATGCCGATACTGCAGCGCCTTTGTTCATAAGAGGACTTCTCAAGACAAGGAAGAATCCCATCCCGATCGAGGAAGTAGAACCGGCCGACAGGATAATGAAGCGGTTTGTCACCGGAGCAATGTCGTTCGGTTCAATAAGCCGTGAAGCCCATGAGACAATTGCAATTGCAATGAACCGTATCGGTGGACGAAGCAATACAGGTGAAGGTGGGGAGGACCCAAGAAGATTCAGACTATTGCCCGACGGACAATCGGCCAGAAGCGCAATCAAGCAGGTTGCAAGCGGCCGTTTCGGAGTCACAACCGAATACCTTGTGAACGCAGATGAGATCCAGATAAAAATCGCCCAGGGGGCAAAACCGGGTGAAGGAGGCCAGCTTCCCGGTCACAAAATCGACAAGATCATTGCCAAAACCAGGTATTCGATCCCTGGTATCACCCTGATTTCACCGCCGCCTCACCATGATATTTATTCGATAGAAGACCTTGCACAGCTTATTTTTGACCTTAAGAATGTAAATCCTAAAGCAAGGATCAGCGTGAAGCTTGTTTCGGCAAGTGGTGTCGGAACAATCGCTGCCGGCGTCACTAAAGCCGGAGCCGACCTTATAACAATTAGCGGCTATGAAGGGGGAACAGGGGCTAGTCCGGCATCATCTATAAAACATGCAGGCATCCCGCTTGAGCTTGGTCTTGCTGAGACACAGCAGACTCTTGTTATGAGCAACCTTCGCCGAAAGGTAACCCTTCAGGCTGACGGACAGCTCAAAACACCGAAGGATATTATAATTGCGGCGCTGCTTGGGGCCGAGGAATTCGGCTTCTCAACAAGTGCCCTTATAGTTCTTGGCTGCGTCATGATGAGGAAATGTCACCTCAATACATGTCCGGCCGGGATAGCCACCCAGAATCCGGAATTGCGAAAGAGATTCCTTGGAAAATCAGAGTACCTTGTCACATTCTTTAATTTCCTTGCCGAGGGTGTTAGGGAACAGCTTGCAGATCTGGGGTTCAGAAGCCTCGACGAAGTTATAGGACGATTCGACCTGCTCGAACGCAATCCGGAGGTTAATCACTGGAAAACCCGGAACCTCGATCTTTCAAACATGCTCCGCCTTCCTGCCGAAGCAGCAAGATACGACATGCACTGTGTCGAACAGCAGGAAAGCAAACTTGGCAACATTATGGATAACGATCTGATATCCAAGGCAGAAAAAGCCATAGCCGAAAGGGAACCTGTCAAAATATCAGGTCTGATAAAAAATACCGACAGAACAACCGGGGCGATGCTGTCGGGAAAAATTGCATCAATCTACGGCTCAGAAGGGCTGCCCGATGGAACAATTAAATGCCGTTTCAAGGGATCGGCAGGCCAGAGCTTCGGCGCTTTCCTTGTTCCCGGAATTGAATTTCATCTCGAAGGCGAATCGAATGATTACCTGGGGAAAGGTCTTTCCGGCGGACGAATAATAGTTGTCCCTCCTGCCGGCTCTGCATTTGAATCCGACAAGAACATAATAATCGGAAACACAGTGCTTTATGGCGCTACAAGAGGCGAAGCCTACATTTCAGGAGTTGCCGGTGAAAGATTCGGCGTCAGGAACAGCGGTGCAACAGCCGTTGTGGAAGGTGTCGGGAATCATTGCTGCGAATACATGACCGGCGGCCGGGTTGTTGTACTCGGCGCCACCGGAAGCAACTTCGCTGCAGGAATGAGCGGCGGTATAGCCTATGTGTTGAATGAGTCCGGCAATTTCGATTACTACTGTAACATGGGAATGGTCGAATTGTCGCTTGTTGAAGAGAAAAGTGACATAACCGAACTAAGGGAGCTTATCACAAGGCATCTCAACTACACATCAAGCCCGAAAGCACGAATCATACTTGATGAATTCGAAAAATACCTTCCGATGTTCATAAAGGTTATACCTTATGACTATAAGAGGGTTATGGAGGAACAGAAGCTTGAGGAACTGAAGAAGAAAATTGCAACAGTTGAGCTGGATCTTGAGATTGGAGGGGGATCGTAGTCCGGGACGGCTGTCAGGGACCACCCGGGCCCTGGGACGCTACCCCCCACCCCCCCCAAACGGGGGGGAAAGGAGGGTTAGTCCCGGCCGGCCGGCCGGGGCGACGGGCAGGCACCGACCGGCTCCCCGCCCGCCGGCCGGGGCCACCCGGG
>CAZKTX010000062.1:0-15313 GCA_964555805.1 uncultured Rikenellaceae bacterium | reverse complement strand
CCCGTAGTTCAATGGATAGAATGACAGATTCCGGTTCTGTTGGTTGAGAGTTCGAATCTCTCCGGGATCACTAAAGGAAGCGGGCTTCCTCAGGAATAATGTCCGGATTCAGATTGCAGAACCTTCCCCTTTTTCAGGTTCGCAATCTGACATCATTTTAATATACTTCCTGCGACTTACTATAAGATCAGACAACTCCCTGTACATATCCTGGTTAACCTGTTCAGCCATCGGCAGTACCCACTTTTCAGTCTGATCGAGGTAATCACTTATTTTTTTGATTGACTGCGTGTCGGTATGCAGGTCGGTAAGGTTCGATATCCTGTCGGCGCACTTAAGGATTTTTGCCCTGAAGGAACCATGTTCAAGAATATTCCGCAGGTACACTTCCTTTGGTAAGTCATCGGGACGTGTGACTTCTTTTACAAGCGCGAGCACGTCATCAGCCTGTCCATCTATTATTCTTATTTCGAACTCATTGGTTTCAGGCACATCTTCAAGGAGGTCGTGAATGACCGAAGCCTTAAGCAGGATGTAGTCATCGAAAAGCTTATAATCGAGAAGTATTGCCATTGTTGCCATAGCATGACGGAACTGGTTCCCGCCGACACCTCTCTGTTTTCCGATGAGTGCAGTTGCTTTCAGGATATACGGAGCAAGAACAAGGCTTCTCAGTTTTTCAGTTTCGGTCATATATCTGGAAATATTTACAGACAGTAAAAATAAAATAAAAATATTTTACATGGATTATTTTTTACCGGCCCGGGATATCTTACAAAGCTAAAGGATATAATATGATCAGAATTCTCTAAGAATTCCTATCATTTCTGTAACTGCTTCAGCATCTGCAATATCTCCGATAGGTGACAACCCTGCAAGCGCCCTTGCGGCATTGAGGTCATCGTCGGTGATGTAATCCTTGCCGATTGCTGTAATGTAAAGGATTGCTGATTTCAGGGTGTTTGCCTTTGTCCGGAACGAATGGGGGCTTGAACGGGCAGGGAAGATATGGACATACCTCGTCTCGCTGTTGTTATATTTGAGCGTCCACCGGGATGTGTCGGACAGGGTTATTATTCTGAAATCGTTGTATCCGGTTCCGGTCCACTTCATGAAATCAGTCTGTGAAACAAGCTGATTGGATTCAAGGAAAGAAGTTACCTCTGAAAAAATATTATCCTGTGCCAGTCTCCCTTTGTAAATGTCCATAACGCATGTTCCGATATGCTTGATTTCGCGTGTCAGTTCGTTCAGGCGGGGATCATTGATTGACATTGCCTTGCTGACTGCAAAATTCCTTATAAAAGGAAGATAGTGTTTAAGCGGATTAAAGAGCAAGGGCCTGGGGATGCGGATTTCTGTTTCCATGGTTATGCCGGATTGGAATGATTGAAAGCCGCTTACAGTCTTCAGATTAGCAGTATGTTTATCCGGGACAGCCGGCGGCATTTGATCCCAAATAAGATAGTCAAAAAACGGCATATAACAAAATACTTTTAAGGGCCGCTGATTTTTCAGGGAATAATTTAACTTTATGAACCCTAAACCCTCCAAAACTCTAAGCCATGCCAAACATATCAAGGGAAAACTTTCTGTTAACAATAAATCACAGGCAGCCCGGGAGGGTTGTCGTGGATTTCGGATCAGCCCCGGTAACAGGCATTCATGCCGTGGTTATTGAAAAGCTTAGAGACTATTACGGACTTGAAAAGAAGCCCGTTAAGATTATCGAACCTTATCAGATGCTCGGCGAGGTAGATGACGAACTTGTAAGGGAGATGAAAGTCGACGTGATCGGCTTTGGCGGGGAAAAGAATATGTTCGGGATCCCGAACCGTGACTGGAAACTGCACAGGACTTTCTGGGGACAGGAGGTGCTGCTGCCGGGAGAGTTTAATTACACTTTCAATGAGAACGGGGACATCCTTGTCCATCCCGAAGGAGATATAACAGTGCCTCCGAGCGCAATGATGCCCAGAACCGGATATTTCTTTGACGCAATAGAGCGGCAGGGACCTGTGGATGATTCGACCCTGAAACCGGAGGATAATCTTGAAGAGTTCGGCAGGGTAACAGACCGGGATCTTGAATTCTGGGGGAAACAGATTAAACAGGCTGAGGGATCCGGCAAGGCAGTTGTTGCAAATCTGGGCGGGACAGCCCTGGGTGACATAGCCCTCGTTCCGGCGGTACAGTTGAAGAATCCAAAAGGAATCAGGGGTGTAGCCGAGTGGTACATGTCGACACTGATTCGTGAAGATCTTGTGAGGGAGGTATTTGACAGGCAATCCGACATTGCAGTGGAGAACCTGAAGGACTTTTACAGAGTGCTGGGCAACAGGATAGATGTTGTTTATATATGCGGAGCCGATTTCGGTACCCAGAATTCGACATTCTGTTCACCAGAGGCTTTCGACAGTTTATGGGTCCCTTATTATAAAAAGATGAATGACTGGATCCATGAGAACACAGGCTGGAAGACATTCAAGCATTCCTGCGGATCAATAGTATCGCTTCTGGATCTTTTCATAAAGGCAGGATTTGATATAATAAACCCGGTGCAGATTAATGCTGAAGGGATGGATACTGCGATGCTGAAAAAGAGGTTTGGGGACAGGATTGTCTTCTGGGGAGGAGGCGTTGACACTCAGGGCGCTTTTGCTTTCGGGACTCCTCAGCAGGTAAAGGAGCAGGTAAAAAGACAGGTCGGGATACTTAATGAAAACGGAGGTTTTGTTTTCAATACGGTTCATAACATTCAGGCAAATGTTCCATTTGAAAATGTCGTGGCAATGCTTGAGACCCTTGATGAGATAAGATAAAAGATGACAGAGGCGAGGGATGGGGACCGCAAAAGCTCATTAATTCATTCGATGAGATCTGTTATAACAATGTTATAACGCCGTTATAACATTGTTATAACAAAAATAATTTGCTATTTTTTTTATGGAAGCACAGAAATTTAACCTGAAATACCTGCTGTCAATCTGTCTGATTTCAGCAATGGGAGGATTGCTTTTCGGATATGACTGGGTTGTGATCGGCGGCGCAAAACCGTTTTATGAACCTTTCTTCGGGATAAGCGGAAATCCTGTAATGCAGGGATGGGCTATGAGCTGCGCCCTGATAGGTTGCCTTGCCGGTGCCGTGTTGTCGGGATGGCTGAGTGACAGGTTTGGAAGGAAACGGCTTCTGATCCTGGCTGCCCTTATATTCATTACGGCTTCGCTCGGAACCGGGGGGGCATCTTCATTTTTATTGTTTGTAATATTCAGGATGGCAGGTGGAATAGGGATCGGTCTGGCATCGACTCTTTCGCCCATGTACATTGCCGAAGTGACACCGGCAAGAGTAAGGGGCGCGTTTGTATCGATAAACCAGCTTACAATTGTGATCGGTATTCTCCTTGCACAGATAATAAACTGGAGAATCGCCAGACCGGTACCGGCTGAATCTACAATTAACGACATACTTGTATCATGGAACGGTCAGACGGGCTGGAGGTGGATGTTTTATGCCTGTTCCTTCCCTGCCCTGCTATTCTTTGTGCTGATGTGGTTTGTCCCGGAAAGTCCGAGATGGCTGCTTAAGACCGGCAGGGGCAGGACGAATGCTCAACGGATACTTGCAAGGATCGGGGGTCCCCGGTTTGCGGATTCCGAGCTTGCTTCGATTGAAGGGAGCCTCGTTGGCGAAAAGGGACAGCCGGTAAGGAAAGCGCTTAAGGAGAAGGGTATTATAAAACTCCTCGTACTGGGAATCGTTCTGGCTGTATTTCAGCAGTGGTGCGGGATAAATGTAATATTCAACTATGCACAGGAGGTGTTTGCAGATGCAGGTTACGGCGTTTCGGAAACTCTTTTTAATATAGTGATAACTGGAAGCGTTAACCTGGCATTCACATTTATAGGGATGTTCACAGTTGACAGGCTTGGCAGAAAATCGCTAATGCTCTTCGGGGCAGGCGGACTTGCTTGCATCTATGCAACAATCGGACTGATGTACTATCTTAAGATTCAGGGATTGCCATTGCTGATAATGGTTGTTTCAGCAATCGCATGCTATGCAATGACACTGGCTCCCGTGACCTGGGTGCTTCTTTCCGAGATCTTTCCCAACCGTATAAGGGGATTTGCAATGTCGGTGGGAACTTTTGCTCTCTGGTCGGCTTGTTTCGTTCTTACTTACACATTCCCGATACTGAACAAGACTCTAAAGGCTTCAGGTACTTTCTGGCTTTACGGATTTATTTGCGTCATGGGTTTCTGGTTCATCTTTAAGAAGCTGCCGGAGACAAAGGGGAGGTCGCTGGAAGAGATAGAGAAGGGCATGAGGCGTGAGGCGTGAGGGCGAGAACTTCTTAATTTTATTATATGAAAAAATTACTGTTTTTGCTGTTGGTTATAACCGGTTGTACAAGCCGGGAAATTGAAGTTCGCGAGGAGGTATCACTTGCAGGGACATGGCAATTCAGGATTGACTCGCTCGACATTGGTATTGACAATCAATGGCAAAGCCAGGAATTTGACGAGACTGTTAATCTTCCCGGATCGATGGCTGAAAATGGCAAGGGAGATGAAGTGACGGTTAACACCCCCTGGACCGGAGATATTATCGACAAATCTTACTTCACCGGCAGCAAGTATGAGAAATACAGGCAGCCGGGTAACATTAAGATCCCGTTCTGGCTTAAACCCGTTAAATATTACAAAGGGGCTGCATGGTACCAGAAGGATGTCGATATCCCGGAAGGATGGGACAGCAAGCGGATATTCCTGTTTCTGGAGAGGTGTCACTGGGAATCAACCGTTTTCGTAAATGAAAAGATTGCAGGATCGTGCAACAGTCTGTCCACTCCTCATGAATACGACATAACAAGTCTGCTTGTACCGGGCAAAAACCGCATTTCGGTCAGGATAGATAACAGTTTAATTATTCCAATCGGGATCAATTCCCACAGCATCAGCGATCACACCCAGTCGAACTGGAACGGGATTACCGGGGAAATTAAACTGACGGCTGCTTCAGACATATATATAAGTGATATAAGCATTTTCCCGGATCGCGACAAGAAGGTTGTCGAGGTTGTTGCAAACATAAAGAATCCCGGAAACAGGGATTTCAGAGGGAAACTATTACTGAGGGCGAAGACCTTCAATACATCAGTTGAAGAACAGCTGCCTGAAATAAACACAAATATCATAACAAAGCAAGGAGAGCATCAGGTCAGGATTAAATATAAGATTCACAATCAGAAGCTATGGAGCGAGTTCAGTCCGGATATGTACAGGATGACGCTGAATCTTGCCGAAAAAGGAAGTATAATCGACAGCAGGTCGGTCGATTTTGGCATCAGGGATTTCAGGACGAACGGAACCAGGTTTGAGGTAAACGGGCAACCGGTATTTTTGAGAGGTACGACCGAATGCTGCATCTTTCCGCTGACAGGCTATCCGCCGGCAGATCAGGAATCGTGGGAGAAGGTACTGGGCACCTGCAAAGAGTATGGTCTGAACCATGTGAGGTTTCATTCGTTTTGTCCTCCTGAGGCCGCCTTTGCCGCTGCTGACAAACTTGGTGTCTATTTTCATATTGAGTGCGGTTCATGGGCAAATCAGGGAGCTTCAGTGGGTGACGGGGGGCCGGTCGACAAGTTCATATATGAGGAAGGTGACAGGATAATCAGGGAATATGGCAATCACCCTTCATTCTGCATGCTTGCTTACGGAAATGAACCGGCGGGACGAAATCAGAACAAGTTCCTGGGCGAACTTATAAAATACTGGAAAGCAAAGGACAACCGTCGTGTTTACACATCGGCGGCAGGCTGGCCCATAATTCCCGAGAATGACTACAACCTTCCTTCCGATCCCAGGATACAGCACTGGGGCGAGGGATTGAAAAGCATAATCAATTCGGAACCTCCGCAGACACGGTTTGACTTCAGGAGCTTTGTGTCACAGTACAAAGTGCCGACTGTTGGTCATGAGATCGGGCAATGGTGTGTATATCCCGATTTCAGAGAGATAGAACAATATAAAGGTGTTCTGAAGCCAACGAATCTTGAAATATTCCGCGAGACACTTGATGAACACAGGATGGGCGATCAGGCTGAAGCTTTCCTGACGGCTTCGGGAAAGCTTCAGGCCTTATGTTACAAGGCTGATATTGAGGCGGCTCTCAGAACACCGGGGTATGCAGGTTTCCAGATGCTTCAGCTTCATGATTTCCCTGGTCAGGGAACCGCCCTGGTTGGAATATTGAATCCTTTTTTCGAAAGCAAGGGCTACATCACACCTGAAGAGTTCAGAATGTTCTGCAGTGAGATAGTCCCTCTGGCCAGACTGGATAAAATGATTTTCACAACCGATGAGGAGATTAAGGCAGACATAGAGATTGCAAATTTCGGAAATGGATCCCTTTATGGTTCAGGTGTGCTTTGCAGACTGATCAACTCTGAGGGAGAAACAGTATTTCAGAAAGCATTCGTAAAAGATACAATAGGGATCGGGAATTGCATACCTGCAGGCACTTTCAGATTTGATCCCTCAGGCATGCTGAGGCCCCAGAAGCTTACTCTGGAAGTATCGGTCGGTGATTCAGGTATTAAAAACAAGTGGGATATCTGGGTATATCCTCAGGAAGAGCAGCCCGATCCGGGGAAGGTTCTTGTTACTGACAGGCTCGACAGCAGATGCGAGGCGGAGTTGAGCAAAGGCGGATCGGTTTTGCTTCTTACTTACGGAAATGTGAGAAAAGACAAAGGGGCTGAAGTTGAGATCGGTTTCTCGAGCATCTTCTGGAACACTGCCTGGACCAACAATCAGGCTCCGCATACACTTGGTATTCTGTGCAATCCGGAACATCCGGTGTTTTCACAGTTTCCCACTGAGTATCACAGCAACTGGCAATGGTGGGATCCTGTTTCACATTCGCAGGCAATGATAATTGACGGGTTCCCGTCCGAATTGAAACCGCTTGTTCAGCCTGTCGATACATGGTTTGAGAACAGGAAGCTTGCTCTCGCTTTTGAGGCCAGGGCCGGAGGCGGGAAGCTGATTGTTTGCAGTATAGATATGAAGGATCTGAAGGAAGACAGACCTGCATCGATGCAGCTGCTCCGTTCCATGCTGGCATATATGAACGGCGATTCATTCAATCCGGCGACTAAAATTGACCTCAATCTGGTCAGAAGTCTTACAGGCAGATAGCAGAAAGACATTGATAATCGGTCAGATGGCATGATTTTAATCAAATAACAACTTCAGCTTGTCAAAACAATGTAATTGCTGGAAGTGAAGGCTTGTGTGAGTTAAAATACAGATTATCAGCATATATATTAGAATAATTCCTGTTTTCATTTCCAGTCGCTCATAAATCTTAATCCCTTTTTGACCGGCAGCCTTTGATTTAAAGCCACCGGTTTGTTTTCAGTGATGATCAGCCCTTTCCTTTTGACAAACGAATTCAAAAAGTAATCCAAATATCATCCTGTGATCTTGTAATGTATTGACAAACAATATTTAAAGCGGTAACATTACATTGAATTATTTCCAGTCGGCGAACCATTGAATGGGAAAGGCAGGAAAATAATTCCAAACTATAAATGTCGACCGCAAATGAAGAAATCTCTGTTTCTCCCCGTTTTTTTTCTGATCGTCTCATGTTCGACGCAGCTTAAGACGCATTCACACCTCCTGGATGACGAGGTGTCGCTTACAAGGAGGTACATTGGAAATTTCATTGATTATTCACATACTGTGCCGGATTACTGTGCGAATTCTCACCTGATATGGATCAGGACCACCCAGTTCAGCACTTTCGGCAAGCTCTCGGCCTTTGGGAAAGAATGCAAATTCTCCCCCGGTGAAAGGATTTACCTCAAGAGGATGTATTCCGTTCCAAATGTAAACGGTGAATGGGAATATCAGATAGAGAATGATTCTTCGGTAGTTTACATGGTTAGCAAATACAAGTATGACAATAATGTTCTTGTGCGTGCATCCTTCTGAATAATGTGTAATTTAGTGAGTCACGGATGGTAAAATGCATTGACGGAGAAGTGAAGCGGCATGCGGCTCTGGCACATAGGATTGTGATTTTTGATGTGTGAGTTCCCTCCTGCCTTCTTGCCTTAACGTCTTTCACCTCACCACAGTTACATTCCCGATTATTGCCCTCGTCCCATTATGAAGGTTAATAAAGTAATGGTACGAATCCACCGGCAGCGCCTTCCCCTTGCTTCTGCCATCCCATGGAACAGGATAACCTCTGTCTGATTTCCAGACTGCCTGGCCCCACCGGTTGTATACAGTTACTTCAATATCAGGATAATCGTCCTTTCCGATTATATTCCAGACATCATTTATGCCGTCTCCATTTGGTGAAAACGCACGGGGGATCTCCAGCGATGCTTCCCCGCATCTGAATCCGGGATAAATCCACACAGTGATTTTTACCTCCTTACCTTCACATAACTGAACCCCGTCATCAGATATGATGCGCGGTATGAACCTGTAAACCACTTTCTGCAGGTCTTTGTCATTATTGAAAATGATTTCATGAAGATATGCAGGTCTTGTATATATCCCGTTTGTTGAATTACCTGTTATTCCAACATCCGGCTCAACAATGAAATCAAAAGTCCATTTACCCCATAATAAGCCGGACGGATTCTGAACGGATAGAGACACAAACTCTCCGCTGCATATTATTGTATCGGATACACTTATCCGAATTTCAGGTTGCGGGTTTACAAAGACAAGTCCCGATTTCTTCGGTCCCCGGCAACCATCCGAAGAGCGTTCCTGAACCTCGAGCAAATATGTTTTTGATGAGTTCCAGGTGCATGTAAATTCACTTGTACTATGTCCTGACACTACTTTCCCATCGACCCACCATTTGTAGGTTGAGCCGGGGGCGGGACCAGGGATTACATAATATTGCCTTGTCTGCCCAACACAAGCATAATCAGGCATTGCATTCTGCCCGGCTGACCTGAGACTGAAGAACTGAATTATGCCCAGGGTGATAATATACATGTGCCATTTTAGCAATAGTCTTTCCCTTTCACTATCATCCTGATTTGGGTTTTGGAAAAAACTAACCCACCCCCAGCCCCTCCAGGGAGGGGAGCCTGGGATAGCCCCCCTATGCTGGAGGATTTGGGAGCAAGACTCATTTTTTCATTAGCCCCGGGATGAACTTATAAGTTATTCTAATCATAAAAACCTGCTTATTACAGCTTTAATTATGGAATATTCCATTTGTTACAGGAGCAGGCTGAACAGTAGTTTCAAGTGTGGCTGTTGCCGTACAACCGGTGCTTATTACTGTTTGTGTGACACTTACTGACCCGGCGCCCGGGGTTGTCCACAGCACTGCAATCTGGTTAGTCCCCTGACCGGTAAGAGTGCCGCCGGCAACGGTCCAGTTGAAAGTGCTTCCCGCATCGGCTGGAGTACTGTAGATTTCAGTGCCGGCATCCGTACTCTGGCAAACCGGATTGGGACCGGTAATTACAGGAGCCGGTAACGGATTGACAATGACATCAACACTTACAGATGCAGTACCTCCGCTTGAGTTTGTAACTGTCAGAGTATACGTTCCGGCAGCAGCAGCTGTAACTCCAGTGATTGTTGGATTCTGGACTGAAGAAGTGAATCCGTTGGGCCCGGTCCAAGAATAAGTTGCCATCCCTGAGGGCCCTCCGATAAGGTTCAGATTGCCGCCGACACATGGACTATTTGCAACAGCTGTGGGAAGATCAACAGTATTGATCGTAACTGCAACAGTCGTGGATGCGGAACATCCGGCTGCATTGGTTACTGTCAGGGTGTAGGTTCCGGCAGCTGCATCGGTGACTGCATTAATAACCGGATTCTGGAGTGCGGAAGTGAACCCGTTTGGCCCGGTCCAGGCATAGGATGCCATTCCATCCGGTCCCCCGATCAGATTCAGGTCACCTCCTGCAAATGGAGTGTTTGCAGTGGCTGTCGGAACGGGCAAAGGATCAACTATAATATTCAGGACTACCGGAACGCCGGTACAAAGGGTTGTGCTTGCCAGTGTCTCAGTAACCGACAGGCTAAAAGTACCCACTGTTGTCCAGTTAATCCTGATGGCACTGGAACCCTGTCCCTGGGTAATCGCACCGCCTCCTGAAAGAACCCAGTTATAGGTTGATCCGGTAGTTTCAACTACCCAATAGTCTTCTGTGGAGTTGATGCAGGCATGATCGGGATCAGCTGTACTGGGCTGTGCCCAGACACCCAATGAACTGGCTGACATGATTATCAGCAGAATCAATTTTAAAAATGCAGCGTTTGTTTTCATCGTAAAAGTGATTTTTATTTAGTTATGGAAAATTGCAGATGTAAACGGCAACGGATTAATTATAATCGTAACCGGATAGCTAAAAACATAACCGCAGTTCAGAGGACCTTCATCGGTTGCCCTGATACGGTACATCGTTGTAACTGTGAGCAGGGGAGGGGAATATGTAAGGGACACCGCTCCCGGAATGTCGGTCCAGGCAACTCCGTCGGTGCTTGCCTGCCATTGGTATGAGTATACGGTGCCTGAACCTCCGGATGAGGGTGTTGCGGTCAGAGGATAGGGGGTTCCGATATTGCAGAACGCCTGATCTGAAGTGACAACCGCCGGTACAAGAGGCGGCAAAACAATTAGATTGCGGTTTCTTGTATGCGTAGTGACAACACATTCCGGAAACGACTCAGGCTGGTTGAGTGTGCTGAAGGTGACCGAGACTCTGTAACCTCCTGTTTGTGCGGTAGTAGCATCTGTTATAATCAGCAGTTGACTGGTGGTTCCGGAATATATGCTGCCATCAGTTATATTTACCCATCCCGTGCCGTCGTGGAACGACCACTGATAGCCCGTAACATTTCCTCGGCTTGACACTTCATAGGAAGTACCTCTCCCGCTGCAGATTGTAAGATTGACAGCTCCTGTAAGTCCGGTTACTGCATTGATTTCGAGCAATGCCGGTTCAGAAGTTATTGAAGTACAATCGTCTGATGCAATCAGCCGGTACTCAGTGCCATGGATGTTCAGTCCGTTTACCCCTATGTCGTGGACAACCAGGTCCGCTGACACTTCCCCGGGCATGTCGCTGAACTCACCTTCAGGAGGCCTTGATTGCCACTGATAGGTTACCGGCCCGACAAAGCCGTCGACCTGAGCCGAAAATTCAACTGTATTTCCGTAGCAGTCAGTCTGATCCAATGGTTGAGCGGAGAAAGCAAGTGTTTGAGCCGGCTGACTTATTGTCACTGTTGCAGTGCCTGTACATGAACCTGCAGAGCCATTAACTGTTACAGTATAGGAACCTGCACCAAGGCCAGTCAGGTTCTGGTTGGTGCTGGCAAATGCACCCGGACCGGTCCATGAAAAGGCATAAGGTTCGACACCTCCTGTAATTATTATATTTATAGTTCCTGTAGATCCCCCGAAGCACTCAACATCAGTGTGTTCGGAACTTAGGGAGCAAATCTGGCCGTATAACAAGGATACTGACATAAACCACAGCCATGCTGTCAGGATCACCTTCCTGAATACAGGTGCCAAAAATGCAACAGGCAAACCTTTGCCTGACTGACAGGGGATCATAAATTTACACGCAACGAGACAACACTAATTTATTAAAAAAGAGAAAAGGATGCAAGAAAATTTAGCGATTAATTTTTTTCTCGCAGATTTGCGCAGGTGAAAATCGCAGAGTTTCGCAGATCTTCGCCCCTTCGCCCTTTCGCCCCTTCTTCGCCTTCACTCCTCACACCTAATGCCTCACGCCTTTCTTCGGTCTTATCATTCAGAAATTATTTTCAATAAAAATTCCGGAATAAGCTTGATTTCAACAACAACTCCTTAATTTTGACACCCGAACTACCGCCACCTGTGATCAGCGGGTGTAACGATGACCCCGGATGAACTGAACATGCCGGGTAACATTGAAAAAGTATCACAGAAATGGTCTTTCATAACTTATTGAGATAAAATCATATAGTATGAATTTTGAACTCACTGTAATTGTCCCGGTCTTTAATGAAGAAGGCAATATTGAAAGATTGCACGGGGAACTAAAAAAGTTCCTTGAAGTTTCCTTAAAGAAGACAAAGGTTTTGTTCGTTGATGACGGTTCCAGGGATAACAGCCTTGAGAAGATTAAGGAGATCTGTAAAAACTCGGATTCCTTTTCATATTGTTCATTTGACAGGAACTACGGCCTGAGTGCAGCTCTTAAAGCAGGCTTCGATAATTCGGATACTCCGCTTACAGGTTATATTGATGCAGATCTGCAGACTTCACCATTTGATTTCAATATTTTACTTGAACATATAGATGAGTTCGATCTTGTTCAGGGAGTCAGACAGGACAGGCAGGATTCTTTTGTAAAAAATGCTTCTTCCCTGATTGCCAATAATATAAGAAGATTATTTACCCATGACGGGATGGATGACACGGGCTGTCCACTGAAAATTATAAGGACTGGCTTTGCAAAGCGGATCCCAATGTTCAACGGGTTGCACCGTTTTATTCCCGCCATGGTGCTGCTTCAGAAAGGAAGAATTTTACAGGTGCCTGTCAGGCATTTTCCAAGGACTGCCGGGAAATCAAATTACAACCTCTGGAACCGTTTGCTGGGACCTTTGATGGATTGTTTCGCGTATCTGTGGATGAAGAAAAAGTACATCAACTATAAAGTAGCGGAATCCGACCATAAACCCTGACCACAATTATGAACAACTGGATCATTTACATAATCGGGTTTGTGGCACAGCTGCTGTTTTCAAGCCGGATTCTCCTGCAATGGATCATATCGGAAAGGCACAAAAAAGTGTTGACTCCCAACCTTTTCTGGGAAATCAGTTTGTTCGCCTCGGTTCTTCTTTTTATTTACGGGTATCTCCGCCACGACTTTGCAATAATGCTCGGGCAGGTAATAACCTACTATGTATATATCAGGAATATTCAACTGGAAAATGAATGGAAAAAGTGGCCTTTCCTGTTGAGACTCTTTTTATATTTCTTTCCTGTTGTGATTCTTGTTTATGGGTATAACAACAACATCATGGACCGGGAAAACCTTTTCAACAAGGATAATATTCCTGCCGTATTAATGGCCCTGGGGATTGTCTCACAGGTGTTGTTCACCCTCCGTTTTGTCTACCAGTGGCTGTACTCTGAAAAAAGGAAGGAATCGGTTTTACCGATGGGTTTTTGGTTAATCAGCTTTGCCGGCTCCTTTCTGATTTTTATTTATGCAATTTTCAGAAAAGACCCGGTTTTGTTTATCGGGCATCTTTCGGGTCTGGTTGCCTATTCCAGGAACATTTTTATCTTAAGGAAATATGGAGCAGAAGCTGCAAAAGTTAAGGCATGAAGTAATTTTGTTTGTTGTTACCGGGCTTCTTCTTTTTTCAGGTCTGGGCAAGATCGAAGTCAACATAATGGAAGCCCGTAATTTCATCGCGGCGCGTGAAATGGTTGAGAATAAGGAGTATTTGCTTACAACACTGAATGATGAACCAAGATATCAAAAGCCGCCACTCCCGACGTGGCTGACTGCAGTTTCCGGCGCTGTATTTGGTTTTGAGTCTCTTTTCGCCTTGAGGATACCTGTAGTTGCAATCACTTTTCTCCTGGTTTTCATATTCTGGCGCTTTTCAAAACTCATGGGACTGACCCCGGAACATAGTCTGAATAACGCGCTGATTCTCATTTCCTCATTTTATATATTCTTTGGGGGCCGTGATAATCAGTGGGACATGTACACTCACAGCCTGATGATTGTCAGTATATTTTTCCTCTGGAAGATGCTGAGCGAAGAAAGCGGGGAATTCCGTAACAGTACCCTGGCGGGGATTTTCCTTGGTCTCTCCTTCCTGAGCAAGGGGCCGATTTCGCTTTATGTCCTTTTACTACCGTTCCTGATCAGCTTTGCAATTGTATATCGCTTCTCATTCAGGAAGAAAATCCTTTATCTTCTGTATGTTTTGCTGGCAGGACTTGCAATCGGATCGTCGTGGTATATATACGTCTCCCTTAACGATCCTGTTCATTTCAAAATGATTGCATCGCGGGAAACTTCAAACTGGACGAGTTACGAAGTCAAGCCATTTTACTATTACTGGAGCTTTTTTATTCAGAGCGGACTCTGGACTGTCCCGTCGCTGACAGCCCTGTTTTATCCATATTTGCGAAAAAGGGTTGGGAATATTAAAGCTTACCGGTTTGCAATACTCTGGACAATATTGTCAGTAATTTTTCTCTCTCTTGTCCCCGAGAAAAAGGCAAGATACCTCGTTCCGGTTCTTATCCCGCTCGCTCTCACAACAGGGTTCTATATTGAATACCTCATTAGGAATTTCAGTATTATTACGGATAAACGAGAGAATGCCTGGATATTCTTTTCTTTCGGGATAATCGCCCTTGCTGGTTTTGCATACCCGTTTGCCCTGGCGTTTCTATTCAAGTCAGGGATCCTGAAATTCCTGCCAGTTTTAATTATTTCGACACTTTTGATCTGGCTACTGTCATTCTTCCTGATCAAAGGACTGATTAACAGAAATTTTCTGAGAGTTTTTTATTCTACGATATCAGTTTTCATCCTGATAGTGATAACTCTTATCCCGCTCAGGGCTGAACTTTCGCTGAACCCCGATTTTGCATCAGCCCGGGAGGCTCAGGATTTCGAAAAACAATTCAGCATTAAGACCTATGGGTTGAATGAAGTAGCACCGGAGATTATCTGGAATTTCGGAAAGCCAATTCCTGTCCTAAAGATAAATGACGACAAGGTTACCCTGCCATCCCAAAATTCATTTGCTCTTGTTGCTCCCCGGGGTGATTCTGCAGTGATCAGGGACCGTTTTGCAGGCTATGTGACCGAAAAGAAATACAGGATCGATATGAATTACGATTCAAGAAATAAAGACAGGCTTATAAAGGATTATTACATTTTGACAAAACGATAGAAGGTAATGAAATTACAGCGGGATGTGCCGCACTGTTATTTTCATGAGTTTTGGATCAGCTATCAGCAATCAGCGATCAGTTTGATGTGTTGAAATGGCTTGAAAAATAGGTTCTTATGCCCCCCTTTAGGGGGGTGGGGGGGGTGGCAAGTAGGATTATAGGCTGCGCTCATGATTAAGTGTAAATTGATATCAGAATTTAATTATTAATCTGTAAACTTTTTTTAGGACGAGTCATTCCTTTGGGGTGGGAGGATTACCTTCGGTGATCCCCATGGGGGGATCCCAGCAACTCCAAATTACTCCCAATTTGC